>CAZHGE010000008.1:0-48014 GCA_964531805.1 uncultured Lachnospiraceae bacterium | reverse complement strand
GCAGAGCGTGGAAAATGCTAAGAAGCAGTATATGAAGGACAGGGATGCAAAAGAAACCTGTTTCGGATTTAACAGACGATTCCTGGTTTATTTTGCGGTAGATTTATTTGAAGTGGAAATGACTACTGAATTAAAGGGAAAAGACACATTTTTCCTGCCTTTCAATATGGGTTCTAATGGTGCTGGTAATGTGGGCGGTGCTGGTAATCCAGTAAATGAAGATGGATATACTACATCGTATTTATGGGAAAAGGTATTACAGAAAGATATTCTGCTGGATATTTTACAGCGTTATATGCACTTGTCGGTGGAAGAAAAGATTGATACCCAGACAGGCAAAAAGAAAACCAGCAGGAAACTTATTTTCCCACGATACCATCAGTTAGATGTTGTTACCAAAATTCTGGCAGATGTAAAGGAAAATGGTGCAGGACACAATTACTTAATCCAGCATAGTGCTGGTTCGGGTAAGTCTAATAGTATCGCATGGCTTTCCTATGGTCTGGCGAACTTGCACGATGCAGATGATAACAAGATTTTTAAATCAGTTATCGTAGTAACGGACAGAACCATTCTTGACAGCCAGTTACAAGATACTATCTATTCATTCGATCATACCGAAGGAGTGGTCGAGAAGATAGATGAAAAGAAGAAATCAACGAATTTAAGGGATGCTATCAATGCTGGTAAGAAGATTATTATTACCACATTACAGAAGTTTCCATACATTTATCAAGAAGTAGAAAATAACGCCAATAAGAATTTTGCGGTTATTATTGATGAGGCACATTCCAGCCAGTCGGGAAGTTCTGCTATGAAATTAAAATCGGCATTGGCAGATACGGAAGAATCGTTAAGGGAATATGCTGAATTGGAAGGTAAGGCAGAAAGTGAAATTAAAGATGAAGAAGATAAATTAGTACAGGAAATGCTTGCACATGGCAGACATAGTAATTTATCATTCTTTGCTTTCACAGCCACACCAAAAGAAAAAACGCTGGAGATGTTCGGAACAAAGCAGGCAGATGGTTCATTTAGCGCATATCACATTTACAGTATGAAACAGGCTATTGAGGAAGGTTTCATTTTAGATGTGCTTCAAAACTACATGACATATAAGACTTGCTATAAGATTGTGAAGAATACACCAGACAATCCAGAAGTACCAGCAACAAAAGCAACTAAGGCGGTACAGCGGTTTGAATCGTTGCATCCGCATAATTTACAGCAGAAAACAGCAATTATAATAGAAACTTTTAGAAGTGTCACAAAGAATAAGATTAAGGGAAAGGGTAAAGCGATGGTTGTTACAGCCAGCCGATTACACGCTATCCGCTACTATCACGAATTTAAGCGATACTTAGAGAAGCATAATTATGATGATTTAGATATTCTTGTTGCGTTCTCTGGTGCTATCAAGGATATAGATGCAACAGGCGAAGAAGTGGAATATACAGAAGAAAAACTTAATAAGCGTGTGGATGGAACACATATTAAGGAAAACCAGTTAAAAGAAGAGTTCCACAAAGACGAATACGCAATGTTAATTGTGGCTGAGAAGTATCAGACAGGCTTCGATGAACCTTTGCTTCATACCATGTTTGTTGATAAGAAGTTAAAGGGTGTAAAAGCGGTGCAGACATTATCAAGATTGAATCGTACATGTGCGGGAAAGACAGATACATTTGTATTGGATTTTGTAAATACTGCGGATGAAATCAAAGAAGCGTTTCAGCCATATTATGAATGTACGGAACTGGATGAAGAGATCAATCCTAATCTGATTTATGATACCAGAAAACTTATTCGGGATTTTGGCTTGTATAATGATGAGGATATTGCTACATTTTTGAAGTTGTTTTTTAAAAAAGATAAGCAGACTGCTTCAGATTTAGGAAAACTTACAAGCTTATTTAAACCGATTATTAACAGATATAATGACTTGCCGGAGGACAAGCGCTTTGATTATAAAAAGATAGTCAGAAATTTTGTAAAATGGTATTCCTACATAACCCAGATTAGTAGAATGTTTGATAAGGGATTGCATGAAGAATTTACTTTCTGCCAGTACCTTGCAAAACTGTTGCCGAGAGCCACTAGCAAAGATGTGGATTTAAACGATAAATTAAGACTGGAATTTTATAAACTGGAAAAGGAATTCAAAGGAGAAATCACGCTAAATCCAACGCAGGAAGATAAAACGCTTGTTAATGTAAAGAAATTAAAAACCGGTGGAAGTGGTAAGGATCAAGACGTACTTTTGGATTTGATTATTACAAACATTAATGAAAAGTTTGGTGGTGTTTTTACGGATGCAGATAGAGTCTTGGTTGAGATAATTTATGATAAGAGTGTAAGAACCAATAAACACTTGGCTGCATACGCAAAGAAAAATAATGAAGCAATATTTACTCAGTCGATTTTTCCGGAAGTATTTAAAAAGGTGGCACAGGAATGTTATATGGAGTCCATGGATGCATTCTCAAAACTCTTTGAGGATAAAGTATTCTATACAATTGTAATGGATGCTATTTCAAGGGAAGCATACAAAAATCTGAGAAGCAAAAAGGAGGAATAGCATGGAAATAAAGGAACTTATTAGAGAAGCAATTCAAACTACTGGACATCATCCTTTTCTTTTTGTGGGATCCGGATTAAGTAAAAGATATTTAGGTACAGAAAAGTGGGATGAATTATTGAGACTTTTTTGTACAGAATTTAGTGGTAATGAGTTTCAATACGATGTGTATGCTAATAAGGTTGATAGTGAGGATTACTATGGTCAACAACCGGCTATTGCATATATGCTTGAAAAAGATTATAACAATGAAGTTTTAACTTCTGATAAGTATTCTGATTTTCGTATCAAGCATAAAGGAGAACTACAAAATAAGATATCAGCACTTAAAATTGCTATTGCAGATCATTTGTTGACCTGCAGATTACCAGAGAATAGTATAGAATTAAAGTTATTAGAGAAACTTGCGCAAAGAAATATATCTGGTATTATTACAACCAATTACGACATGCTTTTAGATACATTATTTCCTAAGTTTGATACGTATATTGGTCAAGAGGAATTAATATTTTCTAATATTACTGGAATAGGAGAAATTTATAAGATACATGGCTCAGTGACTGATGCAAAAAGTTTGGTATTAACTTCAAAGGATTATGAATATTTTGAAGAAAAATCATCATACTTGATTGCTAAGTTACTTACAATATTTTTGGAGTATCCTATTATTTTCCTAGGATATTCATTAAATGATAGAAACATCAGAAATATTTTTAATACTATTTCGGATTGCCTTTCACAAGAAAAATTAGATATATTAAGAGATAGATTAATATTTGTTGAATATTCAACGGAAGAAAAAATATCAGAGTTTTCAATGCAATTTGAAAATGGAAATAGCGTAAAAATGCATTGTATTTCTACATCGGATTTTTCCCAAATATATAATTCCATTTTAACAATGAAATCCAAATACAATCCATCAGTTCTTAGGCATTTACGCAAGGATATATATGAGTTGGCAAATAGTGCTAAACCGACAGAAAGAATAGTTGCAACAGGATTTGAGAACTTAGAAGATATTAGTGAAGCAGATCAGTTTATATTAGGAGTTGGTGTAGTAAAACATGGTCATATGATAAAGGCTGAACAATTATACGAAGATATTGTTTTTGATAATCAATATTTTAACGCCAATCTTGTTGTTGAAGAGTATTTACCAGAATTGCTAAAAAATAATTCAGGTGGATTACCTATGTATAAATACTTGAAAGGATATCAAGGGGAGGTATTTGAACGAGTAAAAAATAACGTTTTAAAATATACCGAAATTGATAAATTTCTAAATGGGCAGCTTAGAAAACAGAAAAGTACTTATCATAGGTCATATTCTGACTTAAGTGTTGCAAAAGTTATAGAGATAGAAGGAGAAGAACAAGCATATCGAAAATTAATATTCTTAAATGAGGAAGAAATAGATTGTGCAGATTTATTAAAGTATTTACAAAAATTTCTAAAACAAAATACGCCAAAATGTTTAAATGGAAATTCAGAATTAAAGCGTCTTATTAGAATGTACGATTTACTAAAATATAAATAAAAATATCCCTTCCAAATCATCTAATAGTGCGAACACCTAGAATCAGTGGTGGGATATAATTATTAGATCTCTTATAACATACCATCATGTATAGTGCGAACACCACAATTAAGTACAATGGTAGTATAACAAGAGCAAACTTTATTTTCAACTAGAAGATTTTTACAATAAGTAACAAAAATATTGAAAAATAACAGAAAATGGCCTTGGAAACTGAAAGTGGCATTGATAGTTTCCAAGGCCATTGTTACAATAGAATTATATTGAGAAATTATGTCATTAAGAGGGGGGTATGTTGTGTCAGAGTATAAGATTTTAGAGATCAAACAGAGTGTTTTTGCTGACAACGACAAGGATGCAGATCTTGTCAGAAAAGAGCTGAAAGAAAAAGGTATTTTTCTGCTGAATCTTATGTCGTCCCCTGGTTCAGGAAAAACAACAACATTATCAAGAACCATTGAGAAACTAAAAAATGAATTGCGGATTGGTGTCATGGAAGCAGACATTGATTCTGATGTGGATGCGAAAACCATCGCAGACTTAGGAGTCAAGGCAATACAGTTACATACCGGGGGAATGTGCCATTTAGACGCAGACATGACAAGACAGGGATTACGGGGATTGGAAGCAGATGACATAGATTTAGTAATCCTTGAAAACGTGGGGAACTTAGTGTGTCCGGCGGAGTTTGATACGGGAGCAGTTAAGAATGCGATGATACTGAGCGTTCCGGAGGGACATGATAAGCCGCTTAAGTATCCATTGATGTTTTCTATTTGTGATGTAGTGCTTATTAATAAGATTGATGTGTTGCCATATTTTGATTTTGATATGGAAAAATGCAAAGAATATGTTGCAATGCGTAATCCGAATGCAAAGGTAATTCCAATCTGTGCCAAGACTGGGGAAGGCATAGAAGAATGGACAAAGTGGTTACATGATGAAGTAAATAAGTGGAAAAAATAAAAGAGAGGTGTTTGGTTATGGCGGATAAAATGGCAGGTTTTGTACCGGATTTTATTGAAAACGAACAGGAAAGACCAGTGATTCTTGAACTGGGAAAGATGATTACCAATCGTATTCCTGTCAAACTCGGTTTTCAAAAGCTTACAAAATATGATCCTGAGTACTGGGGACTTTCCTTATTATGTACGGATGAAATGGCAGAGGTTGCCTTGAAAATGGGAGTTCGTAAACCGCGGACTTTAGCGGATATGGTAAAGCTTACCGGCATGGAAGAGAAGAAGGTAGAAAAATTGTTAGAAGACATGTCTTTCTCGGGACTGGTAGAGTATAACTGGGAGAATCCTGAACATGTAAAACAGTATGTTCTTCCTATGTTTGTACCGGGCAGCGCTGAGTTTACTAACATGAATGCGACAATATTGGAGAAATATCCGGAAATGGGACGTTTCTTTGAAAGAATGAGCCGTCTTCCGCTGGAAAAAGTTACGCCGATGGTACCGCCCGGAGGAGCAGGAATCGGTATGCATGTTATTCCGGTTGAAAAGGCGATCGAGATGGAGAGCGAATCCATTTCCATTGAACATATTTCTCATTGGCTGGATAAATACGAAGGAAAATATGCGGCAAGTCCATGTTCCTGCCGTCGTTCCCGTCTTACTTTTGACGAGGGATGCGCGGATGATCCGGAAGGCTGGTGTATCGCGGTGGGCGATATGGCCGATTATGTTGTAGAGACCGGAAAAGGCGGACGCTACATTACAAGAGAAGAAGCTCTGGATATTTTTCGTCAGGCAGAAGAAAATGGATTTGTACACCAGATTACGAATATTGATGGTGAAAATAAGATTTTTGCAATCTGTAATTGTAACGTAAATGTATGCTATGCGCTTAGAACATCACAATTATTCAATACACCAAACTTATCCCGTTCTGCTTATGTGGCAAGAGTTTCTAAAAAGGACTGCGTTGCCTGCGGTAAGTGTGTGGAGGCTTGTCCGGCAGGAGCAGTTAAATTAGGACAGAAGCTTTGCACCAAGGACGGTAAAGAAGTGGAATATCCAAAACACATTCTTCCTTCCGAAGCAAAATGGGGACCACATATGTGGGACGAAGATTATCGTGATAATAACCGTATTAATTGCTACGATACAGGAACTGCACCTTGTAAAACAGCTTGTCCTGCACACATTGCGGTACAGGGTTATTTGAAGATGGCAGCACAGGGATGTTACAAGGATGCCTTAGCGCTTATTAAAAAAGACAATCCATTGCCGGCTATCTGCGGACGTATCTGTAACCGCCGTTGCGAGGATGCCTGCACAAGAGGAACCATTGACGAAGCCATCGCAATCGATGAAGTTAAGAAATTTATTGCACAGCAGGATTTAAATGCAGAAACACGTTACATACCTAAGAAAGTGGTTCCATCCTTAGATGGTTATTTCCCGGATAAGATTGCCATTATCGGTGGCGGTCCTGCTGGTTTATCCTGTGCATTCTATTTGGCTGAAAAAGGATATTCACCTACTATTTTTGAAAAGAATGAAAAAGCAGGCGGTATGCTGGTATATGGTATTCCTTCTTTCAAATTGGAAAAGGATGTTGTACAGGCAGAAATTGATGTTATCAAGGCTATGGGCGTTGAGATAAAGACTGGCATTGAAGTAGGTAAAGATATTACATTAGATGAACTTCGTGCACAGGGCTATAAAGCATTCTATATTGCAATTGGATGCCAGGGTGGACGTTTGCCGGGTATCGCTGGTGAAGACGCTAAAGGCGTTATGACAGCAGTGGAACTTTTAGGCACGGTAGCAAAGGATGAAAATTATAAGATAGAAGGAAAAACAGTTGTCATCGGCGGCGGTAATGTTGCAATTGATGCTGCCAGAGTCAGCGGACGTTGTGGTTCTACAGAAGTATCCATGTACTGCTTAGAGAGCCGTGAAACAATGCCGGCTTCCTTAGAAGAAATAGAAGAAGCAGAAGAAGAGAATGTTACAATCAATTGTGGATGGGGACCAAAGGAAATCCTGACCGAGAACGGAAAAGTAACTGGCGTGGTATTCAAACGCTGCGTATCTGTAACAGATGCGGATGGACGTTTCAATCCAAAATACGATGAAAATGATACCATAACTGTTCCTTGTGAAAATGTATTTTTAAGTATTGGACAGAGTATCCAGTGGGGCAATCTCTTAGATGGCTCTAAGGTAGAGTTAGGAAGAGGAAACGGAGCCGTTGCAGATGCATTGACTTATCAGACAGCAGAGCCGGATATCTTTGTTGGTGGTGATGTTTATACGGGACCTAAGTTTGCAATTGATGCAATTGCGGCAGGAAAAGAAGGTGCGATTTCAATCCACCGTTTTGTAAGACCACATTCCAGCTTAACAATCGGACGTAACAGACGTGATTTCATTTCTCTTGATAAAGAAAATATTTTAGTAGAGAATTATGATAATTCAAGCCGACAGATTCCGCCAAGAGATACGTCGATTGATCATAAGAAATCATTCCGGGACAGCAAACTTCCGTTTACAGAAGAACAGGTGAAAGCGGAAACAGCACGCTGCTTAGGATGTGGTGCGTCTGTAGTAGATACCAATAAGTGTATTGGCTGCGGAATTTGTACAACAAAATGTGAATTTGATGCGATTCATCTGCATCGTGAACTGCCTGAATGCAGTACCATGATCGTTAGTGAAGATAAACTGAAATATGTACTTGGCAATGGTGCAAAACAGGCGATTAAGTTAAAATTCTCAAAGAAAAAAGATAAGTCGAAGGCTTAACGCTGCAGCCAAAAGAAAGGCGTAATTATTATGCACGAACTTGGAGTTGTATTTCACATTATAAAAAGTGTTAAAAAAGTAGCCGAAGAAAATAATCTGACAGATATTGCTTCTGTAATAGTAGAAGTGGGGGAGGTATCCGGTGTGATACATTCCTATTTGACAGATTGTTGGAAATGGGCAACGGACAAAGAAGATGATCTTTTAAAAGATACAGAACTTACGATAGAAACCATACCTGGAGTAACATATTGCGAGGACTGTGAGAAGACCTATGGAACCGTAGAATACGGTAAGATTTGCCCGTATTGTAACAGTGAACACACATTTCTATTACAAGGAAATGAGTTCAATATAAAAGAAATAGAAGCATGTTAAATAGGAGGGGTAAAAATGTTATTTCATGTTTATGGAGAGCAGGCATTAAGTCAGTGGCTCGCAATGATCTTAGTTTTAGTTGCACTTATTTTATTAAATGAATTTGCCAGAAGAACCAAAATGGGCGGATTGATTATGTTCGGTTTAGTTCCAGCTGTCTTAACAGTTTATTTTATCGCAGTAGCTGTAGGCGCTGCTGGTGGTGCGCAGTGGGCATTAAATAACCAGACTTATCTTTATATGAATGGCTGGTTCCATTATGCAAAACTTTATGCGTCGTTAGCGGGTTGTATCGGTTTTATGATGATCAAATATGGCTGGGGTGTTGGAAAGAAACATTGGTTTAAAGCATTCCCATTTGCTATTGTTGCGATCAACATTCTTATTGCAGTAGCGAGTGATTTTGAATCTGCAATCAACGGATGGAACAGCTGGTGGCTTTCTTCTGAAGGTGTATGGCTTTACGGTGGATGGCACAATGTATTTAATGGTATTGCCGGTATCTTAAATATTTTCTGTATGACTGGATGGTGGGCTGTTTATTCTTCTAAGGATAAGAAGGATATGATTTGGCCGGATATGATCTGGGTATACATTTTAGTATACGATATTTGGAACTTTGCTTATACATACAACTGTCTTCCAACTCACTCATGGTTCTGTGGAGTTGCATTGCTTCTCGCGCCTACAATCGCAGCACTGCTTTGGAATAAGGGTGGCTGGATTATGAATCGTGCGAATACATTGTGTATCTGGTGTATGTTTGCGCAGGTATTCCCATTGTTCCAGGAAACATTCAGTGATGGAACAAAGGTATTCCCATGGGCAACCATTACTACACAGTATGCTGATGGAACAATGAACGGAATTGCAGCAGGTTCTGCTGTGAATGCAAATCCAACAGCTATGACTGTTGTAAGTGCACTCGCTTTGATTACTAATGCTATTGCATTAGGTTATATCATTTGGAAAGCTGTAAAAACAAAAACAAACCCATACAAGGGGGAAGCATTTACGAATTTCAAATACTATAAAGAAGCAGCTGCAAGAGCAGATATTCAGTAATATGACAAAAAAAGAAGTAATAGACTTTTTTAATGATCATGCCGCGCAGTGGGACGCGCATATGATTCGAAATGAAGAAGTAATTGACCGGATTTTAACCAATGCACAGGTTATTGAAGGGAAAGAAATTTTGGATGTGGCGTGTGGGACAGGAGTTTTGATTCCGGATTATCTTGCAAGAAAGGTAAAATCCGTAACAGCAATCGATATTTCTCCGGAAATGGTTAAAATTGCGCAGAAGAAATTTTCACAGGAAAATGTGCAGATTATCTGTGGAGACGTAGAGAATACAACTTTTGAACATAAGTTTGATTGTATTGTAGTCTATAATGCCTTTCCTCATTTTGGAGAGCAGGAAAATCTGATCCGCATATTAAGCGGGCTATTACAAGAGGAAGGCACACTCACCATTGCCCATGGAATGAGCCGTGATGAGATTAACCGACACCATATGGGCAGCGCCAGCAAGGTGTCCTTGGGACTAATTAGTGTAGAGGAATTGGCTTCTTTTTTTGCACATGAATTACAGGTAATGGTTAAAATATCCGATGATAGTATGTATCAGGTAGTGGGTGTGAAAAAGTATTAGCAAAAGAATAAAATGCGATAGAGAGTATTGCATAAGATAAAAAGTCAGCTGAAAATATTCATGAATTTCAGCTGACTTTTTGAGTTAAAAAAATTATTTTATTTTTCTAGCAATGAAAATCAATAAACAAGATCCAACGATGCCGCTGATGATACTTCCAATAATTCCATTGATTGAAAAGCCAAGCAGATTAAAGATAAAGCCACCAACCATACCACCGATCAGACCGATTATCATATTGAAAAGAAGTCCATGATTGCTCTTCATAATATTGCCTGCTATACAACCACAGACAGCGCCGATAATAAGGGATAAAATGAGATTTAACATAATAAATTCCTCCTATGTATTTCAAATATATTTCCTATATTCAATGTAAACGAAAAAGAAGGGTTTGTAAATTAATGTTTTATAAAATTTTAATGTCTCTTTTTGCAGATTAATGATAATATTGTAGATATGATGAACAGGAATTGGTAGAAAGTGAGGCGGGAATATGATTAAAATAGCAGCAGACAGTACATGTGATTTATCCCAAGAGTTGATTGATAAATATAAGATATCCATTATTCCATTACATATAGTTTTAGACGATAAGGAATATAAGGACGGTGTTGATATTACACCGGATGAGATTTATGAATGGTCGGATAAAAATAATACTACTCCGAAGACTTCAGCAGTTGGATTTGAAGATGCTATGAAAGCAATGGAATCCATTGTTGATTCGGAAGATGAGTTGATTATTTTTACAATCTCTGAAAAAATGTCAACTACACCCAATGTATTCCGTATGGCTGCAGAGGAATTAGAAATAGAAGACAAAGTAAGTGTTATCGAATCTGCAAATCTTTCCACTGGCATTGGGTTGTTGATAATTGAAGCGGCAATTATGACAGCGGAAGGAAGAGCGCGTGAAGAGATTGTAGATTTTATAGAAGATATGAAACCACGGGTTCGAGCCAGCTTTGTAGTGGATACATTGACCTATCTCCATAGAGGCGGCAGATGCAGCAGTGTAGCTGCACTTGCAGGAGGAATGTTAAAACTGCATCCGAAGATTGTGGTAGAAAATGGAGCCATGCTCGCAACTAAAAAGTACCGTGGCAAAATTGATTCTGTAATTTTAGATTACGCAAAAGAAATGGAAGAAGAACTTAAACAGGCAAAAAAGGACAGAGTGTTTATTACGCATTCTGGTTGCAATCAGGAGACTATTGATAGTGTGAAGGAATATTTACAGAGTTTAGGATATTTCGATGAGATTTTGATTACCCGAGCCGGTGGTGTTATTTCTTCTCATTGCGGACCTGGAACCTTGGGCGTGCTTTTTATTATGTAAATATGAAGAAGTAATGTAAAGGGTGCTATTTTGGTGGATAGCATCCTTTTTCAATAATAGTTTAATTTTTGATTTATAGATAGGCTTATCTTAGTTACGGATGCTTGACATATTTTGACAAATAACCTAAAATTTCTACGTGTCATTCCTTTCACATGAAAGGACAATCAATGAAAAACACGTCAAATTATCTTACAACAGATCACAAAAGAGAAAACATTCTTTTGAATGAATCCCCCAAACGAAAACTGGAAGACCTAAACATGATTGACGCTTTTTTATTTGACAAGGCTACTGCTTCTGTCAAAAATGCTATCACAATTTCCAAGATTATTATTAAACGCGCTACTGGATTGGATGTAGAAAACATAGTTGTGGAAACAGAAAAGCAAATTTCCGGTATGGATCTGAACAAGCGTGGTGTTCGGCTGGACGTATATCTCACGGAGGAAGATATGAACGCTGGCAAAGATATCTTACGACTGTTTGATATTGAACCAAATAATTATTATGAACCGGACTTACCAAGAAGAAGCCGTTTTTATCAGTCGCTTATCGATTCGCAACTGCTTCCTACGGATACACCGTTTCGAAAACTCCCCGACATCTTTATGATATGGATTCTTCCATATGACCCTTTTGGAGATGACAGAATGATTTATACCGTAAAAAATATGGTGGTAGAAAACAATCAAATAGTATATAATGATGGTAGCAACAAGATATTTTTATATACCAAAGTTACAAAAGGCGGTTCGAAGGAATTAAAAGACCTTCTTTCTTACATGGAACATACCACCCTTGCTAATACAGTAGATACAGATTTACTAGAGATTTAGAAAATTGTAGACAATGTCAAAGCAGATTCTAGGGAGAGGGAACGATTTATGACATTACAGGAAATGATCAATTATGAAAAGCGAGACAGCCATGAGGCTGGATATCAGGCTGGGCACGAAGCCGGGCTTATTAAAGGTATAAAAGGTGTTATCACTGCCTACAAATCACTTAACGCCACCTGTGACCAGGCAAAAGCAGCTATTATCAATCAGTTTGATGTCACAGAAGAGAAAGCAGATGAATATATTCATCTGTACTGGAAGTAACTTTATTCACATCTAACTACAAATAAAAGGAATGGCACGAAGCACCTTGGCTTATGAAAATAGGACAAGGTGTTTTTATATCTACCAAGGAAAAAATAAACAATTATTACCAGTACATTAAAAAAGCCTAAAGTCCATTGACTCTGAAAAATTCAGTACTATAATGAAGAAAAAAGAGGAAAGTGGAACGTGTATGGATAAGATAAGACAGTTTCTATATAAATTTATGCAGGGCAGGTACGGAGGCGATGAGTTAAGTAAAACAACATTGATCGCATCTGTGATTTTATATATAGTTTATGCCATGACGGGCTGGGGTATTTTGTACTCACTGGCTTTTTTAGGAACGGTATACGCATTGTTCCGTTCCTTATCAAAGGACATCAATAAAAGATATATGGAAAACCAGCGCTTTTTAAAGCTGCTGAATCTAAATAAGGTAAAGTTTGATCAGCGTAAAGAATATAAGATTTTCCGGTGTAAGAAATGTGGACGAAATATCCGTGTTCCTCGTAAAAAGGGTAAGATTGAGGTGACTTGCCCGGTGTGTGGAAATAAGACCATTCATAGGACGTAAAATCCATCGTAGAATTTGGCGATATCATAGAGCGGGATAGAGAGATTGAAAAATAAGCATAAGGAAAAGACTGCTTGTGAAAAGCACTCCAAATGTTAGACATAAATCTAGCATTTGGGGTGCACTTCACAAGCGGTCTTTTATCGTCTTTCAATCTTTGTCACAACCCAGTCTTCATCCATTAGTTCAAATGGGGTACTGCAGTTTGGACAGCATTTCTGTTTTGTGGCATTAAAGCTGCTGCCACAGTTTTTACATTGTATTGCTTGAATGGAAAAATGCAGATTAATAGGTTTACGGATATTTTTACAAAGCGTAATGCGGAATTTTTCGTTTCTTTCATAGATGTGTCTTCCATTATCGTAGAGATCTTCCATATAAGCGTCCACAGTGACATAACAATAATCGCTTTGCACCTTAAATTGCTTAAGCGCACAGGCACCAGCGTAAGAAGATTCTATAATATCTGTAAACATATCCCCCAGTGGTTGTCCGTTATAATAGGTTAGTTCGTCAGCATCATCCGAAAACAGGATCATTTTGAGGATGGCAACTACTTTTCCGGAAAAATACTCAAAGGAAAATTCCGGGCTATAACGTTTCATTTGTTCAACAAAGCGTTTAGATGAACCTGCCACGTTAAAGAGCATGGGAATGGATTTCCCTGCTTCACGGAACACGGTTATTAATAAACTAATAGAATACAAAAAGTAACCAAAAGCGCCTCCGCCTATCACACTTCCAATGATGTTTCCAATCATTTCGAATATAAAGAGTTCACCAATTCCATCCACAAAAAACATACGGAGTAGATTGATAAGAAAAATAATCAGCATACATGAGAACATTACTTTTTTCAAAGAGCCGTAAACTTCTTTTTCTGTGCCGCCAACATCACGAATAAAATAAAAATTGGTAGTCTTGGGAAAAAGGTCGGACATTTTAAAGAATGTACCACAATAGGGACAGCCATTTTCCAAGACTTTAATCTGACTTGCTGCACCACAATTTGGGCAGGAATAAGTATCAGAACCTATCGCTTCATAGTTATTGGCATCTGTAATAATCTGATAGAAAATACAGTTTTCACTCTTATCATATATTTTCTTCTGATTACGGTAGATTTTTCTCGTCAGGCGGCAGGTGCGGTATTCCATATGACTGGTATAGTGATTGTCCTTCCATTCTCTGGAAGGACCGGTTGTGTCTGCAAAATGTCCCCTTGGAGTAAATTCATATTTCATAATCAGTGCCTTGTCTTTCAGACGCTGCTTTTGTAATTCCAAAGCATAGCGTACATTCTGATCGCCTTGCTCAGGAATGTCTCCGGTTTGTGTATATTCAGTTAGTCCTGCTCCAAATTTTTCAAATGGATAGTGGCTTGTGGTTTTCCAAATACGGTGTTCTTCGTGTGTACTCATATGAATATTTCTTTTTGTATGATTCTCTGACATTGAAGTATGCTAATAGTAGTTATTTTTATAATTTTACAGGAAAAGACTTTTTGAGACAATATTTCTGCAACAAGAATACGTTGGGATTGAAATATAAATGTGAATATGCTACGTTAAGTGTCACAAAGTTATTTTTTCTCTTTGTATCTGAATAAGAAAAATTTTTAGATACGTCATTCAAGCCAAGATCTGGCGAAAATCTCAACTTTTTACAATTTTATAGGGAAGGAGGTATTTGCTTATAAAAGTAAGCGAGGCGTTATTTTTCTGCGTAGATGAAAATAGGCGTTTTGTATGTTTTTTTACTAAAGAAAGGGGTGAACAATATTTTAGTAAAGAAAGAACAACAGGAAAAGCAACGTTACGGAAGAGATAAGAGTACAGTGATAGACCATACATATATTAATAGTGGAGAATATAGGAATAAGTTTGATAAAATATCAGATAATAAGGACCTAAACCGTTTGGTCTATAACCTTGCTAAAAAGATGCTATATCATCGTAGTGGCACACAATATGAAGATATGTATTGGATTGATATTGATACGTTGGAGATTGTGGCTGAAGAAACAGATCAAAAGAAGGAAGGTTCTATTAAGTATTCGAAGAGAACGAAGAAAGCGATAAAAGGAAGACGGCGTTTGTTAGCTATTCATACGCATCCGAATAGTATGCCACCCAGTGTAGCAGATTTTAATTCCGCGAAAACCCATAAATATGAAAAAGGAGTAATATGTTGTCATAATGGGAAAGTTTATTGGTATCAATCATATGGTTATCTTTCAGAGCATTTTTATTGGAGTACAGTTGAAAAATATAAAAAAATAGGATATGATGAAGTCAATTCTCAGTTGCTTGCATTAGGCGATTATGCGAAAAAAGGGCTTGTTTCAAATGAGGAGGTAGTTGGATGATTTTTTATGAAAATGATACAAAACCTAAAATCTCCTGGTTGTATTCAAAATTACCATTGAGCGTATTAACAAAAATTAGTGATTTTGGATTAAATGTTACGTGTTTAACACAAAAACTACAAAAGAAAGGTAGTTATAAAAAATAGCATGGTTTTGCAATGTAGTAAGTGAAGAGTCGTAATACCAAGGAATTTTATATAACAAAAGATAAGTCGGGAAGTTTGTTTTAGCAGACTTCCTTTTTAACTTTATACGAAAGGACACATATGGAAAATCAGGAAAAGCAGCACAAGCGTCGTGTACGATATTCGGGAACACATCCGAGAAGTTATAAAGAAAAATACAAAGAGCATAATCCGGAAAAATATGCGGATACCATAGAGAGAGTCATCCAAAAAGGGGGAACTCCTGCAGGAATGCACATTTCCATTATGGTACAGGAGATCCTTGATTTCTTACAGATCAAACCGGGACAGACTGGGCTGGATGCAACGCTGGGTTATGGCGGGCATACGAAGGCAATGCTTCAGTGTCTGGAAGGGCAGGGGCATATCTATGCTCTTGATGTGGACCCGATTGAATCAGCAAAGACAAAGGAACGACTGGCAAAGCAGGGATTTGGAGAAGAGATTTTAACAGTCCGCCTACAGAATTTTGCAGACATCGATCAGGTGGTAAAGGACACCGGTAAAAAGTTTGATTTTATATTGGCGGATTTGGGAGTGTCCTCCATGCAGATTGATAATCCGGAACGAGGTTTTTCATATAAGGTGGAAGGTCCGCTGGATCTACGCATGAATCCACTTAAGGGAGTCAGTGCTGCGGAACGTTTAAAAGAAGTAACCCAGGAAGAATTAGAAGGGATGCTTGTAGAAAATGCGGACGAGCCATATGCGGCAGAAATTGCAGCAACCGTTATGAAGTGGTTCAAAAATGGGAAGCAAATTGAAACCACAACTGACATGAAACAGGTTATCGAACAGGCACTTGTGTATGTGCCAAAAGCAGAGCGGGATGAAGCAGTAAAAAAATCCTGTGCAAGAACTTTTCAGGCATTGCGTATCGATGTGAACAGTGAGTTTGAAGTATTGTATGCGTTTTTGGAAAAACTGCCGGAAGTATTAGCGCCGAATGGAAGAGTGGCTATTTTAACTTTCCATTCCGGTGAGGATCGTTTGGTAAAACGTTCCTTTAAGCAGTTAAAGGATGAAGGAATATACAGTGACGTCTGCAAAGATGTCATTCGCCCATCGGCTGCAGAATGTGTCAGAAACAGCCGAGCTAAGAGCACCAAGATGCGCTGGGCAATTCGGTCATAAAAGAATAATGGATAGTGAATGAAAGAGTCTTTTAAAAAGGCTCTTTTTTCATTTGATAGGAATTTCCTATCAAACGAAGAACACTCCATAGGAATATATATATTTGGAAAATTTTTCTAAAATATGTTGACAGATAAAAAGCATAGGATTATAGTATAGAAAAACAAAACCTACCAAGTTAGTAGGAAATGAAAGGAGAATAATGCAATGACAAAGAAATTAACAAACAATTATGGATACATGTGTATGATGATGTGTTATGGTCAGGTTGTATGTATGAATACGGCTTAATTTCTGATGCATTATGATACCTAGAAGAGAGTAATTTTGACGCAGGTGCCATAGTGGGCAGCTGCTTTTTTAATTGGATAGATTCTCTATCCAATTAAAAAACGCTCCGCGAGGATGCGCACTCTTATTTCAATAGATTAATAGAATATTAAAGAATGAGGAAAATATTATGAGCAAAAAAACATATGAAGAAAGAAACTTAAGATTTGAAACATTACAGTTACATGTAGGACAGGAAACACCGGACCCGGCAACCGACGCAAGAGCAGTTCCGATTTATCAGACTTCATCCTATGTGTTCCACAACAGTGAGCATGCAGCAGCAAGATTTAATTTGACAGATGCCGGTAATATTTATGGAAGATTAACAAATCCTACAGAGGATGTATTTGAAAAAAGAATTGCAGCTTTAGAAGGCGGTGTGGCAGCTTTGGCGGTGGCATCCGGGGCAGCAGCCATTACATACACATTCCAAAACCTTGCAAAAGCAGGTGAGCATATTGTAGCAGCAAAAAATATCTATGGCGGAACTTATAATCTGTTGGCGCATACATTGCCGGAATACGGGATTACCACAACATTTGTAGATCCGTTTAATGAAGAGGAAATCCGTGGTGCCATCAAAGAGAATACAAAAGCAGTCTTTATTGAGACTCTGGGTAATCCGAATTCTGATGTAGTGGATATTGAAAAGATCGCTTTTATTGCGCATGAAAACAAGATTCCGCTTGTTATTGACAATACTTTTGCTACACCGTATTTGGTAAGACCAATTGAGCATGGTGCTGATATTGTGGTACATTCTGCGACAAAATTCATCGGTGGACATGGAACAACTATAGGTGGCGTGATTATTGACAGTGGTAAATTTGATTGGGAAGCAAGTGGCAAGTTTCCGTCTTTGACTGAGCCGAATCCAAGTTATCACGGAATCAGCTTTACAAAAGCAGTTGGAGCGGCAGCTTTTGTAACAAAGATCCGTGCGATTCTGCTTCGTGATACAGGAGCAACCCTTTCTCCGTTCCATGCCTTCCTCTTTTTACAGGGATTGGAAACCTTGTCCTTAAGAGTAGAACGTCATGTAGAAAATGCGTTAAAAGTAGTGGGATTTTTGAATGCACATCCGCAGGTAGAAAAAGTAAACCATCCATCCGTATCAGATAATCCGGTACAGCAGGAACTTTATAAAAAATATTTTCCAAATGGCGGTGGCTCTATTTTTACCTTTGAGATTAAAGGTGATGCAGAGAAAGCCAAGAAGTTTATTGATAATCTGGAATTATTTTCGCTTCTTGCAAATGTTGCCGATGTAAAGTCACTGGTGATTCATCCGGCATCCACTACACATTCCCAGTTAAATGAAAAAGAACTGGCAGAACAGGGTATCCGTCCAAACACGATCCGTTTATCGATTGGAACAGAAAATATAGCGGATATCCTAGAGGATTTGGAAGAAGCTTTTAAGGCAGTGGAAGAAATTAGTTGAACCATATGTATGTAAATGTGATAGTATAATTAAAAGAATAAAAAAGGAGTTATACTTTATGAGTAAAGTAGTAGAAAATGCAGTGGAATTGATCGGAAATACACCGCTGCTTAAATTAAATAACTTTTCAAAAAAAATGGATATTACAGATGCGGCGATTTATGCCAAATTAGAATATCTGAATCCAACCGGATCAGTTAAGGATAGAGCCGCTTTTGCCATGATTTGCGATGCAGAGGAAAAGGGGATTTTAAAAGAAGGAGCAACCATTATTGAACCGACCAGTGGTAACACAGGAATTGGGATTGCATCCGTGGCAGCGGTAAAAGGCTATCGTGCAATTTTAACCCTTCCTGATACGATGAGTGTGGAACGCCGTAATCTATTAAAAGCATATGGTGCAGAACTTGTGCTGACAGAAGGTGCAAAAGGTATGAAAGGTGCCATTGCAAAGGCAGAAGAATTATGCAAGGAAATTGAAGGTGCAGTCATTTTAGGACAATTTGATAACCAGGCAAATGCAGATGCCCACTACCGCACAACAGGACCTGAAATATGGGAACAGTTAGATAAAAATGTGGATATCTTTATAGCTGGAGC
This sequence comes from uncultured Lachnospiraceae bacterium, assembly GCA_964531805.1. GTDB lineage: Bacteria > Bacillota > Clostridia > Lachnospirales > Lachnospiraceae > RGIG8767. The sequence goes on along the minus strand of CAZHGE010000008.1, from coordinate 29,014 downwards.
CGGAACAGGTGGAACGATTACTGGAACAGGCAGATATTTAAAAGAACAGAATCCGAATGTGAAAATCGTAGCAGTAGAACCAAAAGACAGTCCTGTCTTATCAAAAGGAACTGCAGGTCCGCATAAGATTCAGGGAATTGGAGCTGGATTTGTGCCAAAGATTATGGATACAGAGATTTGCGATGAGATTATAACCATCAGCAATGAAGATTCTTTTGAATATGGAAGGGCTTTTGCCCGCGCAGAAGGAATCCTTGTGGGAATTTCTTCCGGCGCAGCATTAAAAGCGGCCGCGGATTTGGCTAAGAGAACGGAAAACAAAGGAAAGAACATTGTCGTTCTTTTGCCAGATTCTGGTGACCGTTATTTGTCCACACCGCTTTTTGCAGAAGAATAAAATGTTATTGTAGTAATTCATCGGTAAGTCTAAGGATTTCCGGAGCTGCTTTTTCACGTTCTTTTTTCAGAATTGTATTGTAAACCGGGTAAGCGGCGGACAAAAGGCCGATACCGATAATACCGATGATAATTCCGGGAACAAAAAGGGTATTTTGCCAAATCAGGGCAAAACTCATGCCAGTTCCCATAATAAGTGTGCCCGTAATACCAAGAATCAACGAGATAACGGTAGCTTTATTGGTAACATTGCGGTCGAGACGGCGTAATTGCTCCATCTTATCTTCTTCGGAAGCAGATGGAGCATATTTTTTGCGGATGTTTTCAATCTCTGCCTGCTGCTTGGCAGAATAGGTATAGCTAAAAGTATTATTTTCAGATTGGTTATTCATAATGGTTACTCCTCATGTATTTGATTTCTTTTGTGGAACGGATAATCATGGAAAGTGACAGCGTCACGACAACAATGCTGACGCCTGCGCCGGTTAATGCCACGAAAATCCATTTATGTTCCGGTAACATATCCTTGCCGAATTGGGCAAACATTGCCGTTTCTAATGCGAGCATGGAAACAAGTGCCGCCGAAAGATTGATGACTTTATGGATTTTTAGGATTGGGCTTGGATTGTTACGATATTTAATCACTTCAATAATGGCGCGGATGGTAATGTAAAAAGTGTACGCCGCCATTGCATAGATTAAAATGCCGTTGTATTCAAAACTTTTATTTTGATAAAGGATCATTAAAACGGCACCTGATAATGCGAAATTTATGGATAAAAGAATGTAGGAACACAAACGTGCCCGTTTCCATTGGCCAAGCATATTTTTGCCAAGTTCATTTTTCTGTAGGTAACGCAGTAGTAAAAATAGCATAATGGCAAGTGTTCCATAATATCCCGCCAGGATGGCAAACCACATGGAGCGGTAAAGGAAAAACGATATTAAGTTGGTGCCTATGTATATGAGTTTAAATCCGAGGGAAATATGCAGCCATAAATGGGTATGGAAATCTACATCTGTTTTATAGCGGCTGCCATATTTACTTTGAGATACTTTCTGCTGCATTTTCCGATATTGTTTTGGAAAAACAATACCGAAAAAAAAGCAGTCCACAGTAAGTGTATAAAAGGAAAATACATATATGCTATATGCAATTGGTGCAGTTTCCCAGCCTTTTATGAATACTGCAGATAGTGTTATGGCAACTATAACGGTAAAAAGAAACAGCATCCATTTGGGAGGAAACAACAGTTTATACCATGTTTTTTTCCAATTGATTTTTTTAAATTTCATATTTAGATATCAGCCTTTCCAGTAGTTTACTAAGGCAGTTTATGAAGCCTGTTGTCGTTGGGAGAGAGTTTGTTTGTGATTTTTTTTAAAAAGGTCTTCTTATTTTTACCATAAAAGTGGTTCCTTCGCCGAGGACACTTTCTACACTAATTTCACCCTGCATAATGTCAATTACCCGTTTGACCAGTGCAAGACCCAATCCATTTCCCTGGGTAGCATGTGAGGTGTCTCCCTGATAGAATTTTTCAAAAATATGAGCACCGATTTCCGAGGACATACCGCATCCAGTGTCTTTTATTTTTACAATGGCATGATGGTCCGTTGTGGTAAGGCTGAGGGAAACGGTTCCTCCAGGTCCCGTAAATTTAAAAGCATTGGAAAATAGATTATTCCATACAATGGATAAAAGTTCAGCGTCTGCTTTTACGATAACGTTATCCGCGATATCCGTATCAATTTCAATCTGCGATTTTTCCCATACATTTTCATATTGTAAAAGACATTCACAAAGCTGTTCGCCAAGATCATATTCTGTAGTCTGTGGATAAATCTGCTGATTTTCCAAACGGTTGAGTTTTAAGATGTTGGTCATCATATCTGCCAGGCGGCGGGAACTGTCAGTAATGCCTTTTGCATATTCCATTCTTTTCTCATCGGAAAGATCTGGTTTTTGTAAGAGGGTACCGAAATTCTGCATGACAGCAAGAGGGGTTTTCATTTCGTGGGAAACATTGGCAATGAAATCCGTGCGGAGAGTTTCTACACTAGAAAGTTCTTCTGTCATATGATTGATACATTCGATTACTTCATTAAATTTATTATCCGTTGCAAAACTATTGATTGGTTGTATTCTGACACTGAGATCTCCCTGCATGATTTTATCAGCCGCTTCCGTGATCCGTTTTACAGGACGATTAACGGTGAGTTCACGACGGATGGCATCAATAGCTGTAACAATGATGCTTAACAGGACTACATTTCCAAAGGTAAGTTTGGCGGCGACATTCAGATTTTCGCTGGTAAGGGGAACGTCCAGTGTCGTGGAAAATGCGGTGACAAAAAGCATCATACAACAGGTTACGAGGAATGCAATCAGCACAAAAAATAAGAGGTAACTATTGATGATGAACATAATATTATGGGATGATTTTTCTTTTCTCATTTAATCACCGCCTTATATCCAAGACCATGTACGGTTACAATTTCAAAATCGGTACAGTCAGCCAGTTTTCCACGTAGTTTTGTCATATATACATCAACTGCTCTTGGGGCTGTTTCGGTATCTGCATCCCAAAATTCGTCCATTAACTGTGTTCTGGTAAATGTTTTTTTCGGGTAAGAAAGCAGTTTATATAAAATGCTGAATTCTCTATTGGTCATGGAGATTTCTTCATCATTTAAATAAGCGGTATGTTCATCCGCGTCCATTACAAAGTTTCCAATTTCCAGTTTTCTGCTGGCAGCAATTTTAGCACGACGTAACAGGGCACCAATGCGTAAAAACAATTCATCCAGGTCGATAGGTTTTACCATATAATCGTCCACACCAATGCGGAAGCCTTTTTGTTTGGAGGCAATGTCATCGCGGGCTGTCATAAAAAGAATCGGGATATCTTCGCTCTGTTCCCGCACATTTCTGGCAAATTCAAATCCATCCACATCCGGCATCATAATGTCGGATATGATTAAATCAAATGTATTTTCATAAAGTGCATCGTAAGCGTCCAGGGCATCCAGACAGCCGATGGCTTCGTAACCACTTTGATTCAAAAACGAGCATACGGTTTTATTTAAGTCTTTGTCATCTTCTACAACTAATATTTTAAACATCAAAATACCTCCACTTAACCATTCGCTGCTACCATCATATCACGGAATTGTTAAAGTTTTGTTTCTGTTTATATAAAAAACATAAATAATATGGTAATATTTTTCATAGAAAAATGTTTAGATATTACATTACGATAAAGGGATACATAAAGGAGTCATTTTAATGCAAGACAATAAGTTGAAAATAGCAGAGCAGACACTCGACATGACAAAAGGAAATATACTGAGTACTCTGGTTGTATTTTCTTTACCTGTGCTAATTGGTCAGGTGTTTCAGCAGTTTTATAATATAGCAGACACTGCTATTATTGGAAATTTTCTTGGCGAGGTGTCCGTGGCAGCAGTTGGAGCAACCTCTGCTATTTATAGTATGCTGGTTGGTTTTGCAGTGGGGGTATCCAATGGTTTTGGTGTTTTTATTGCCCGTTATTTTGGTGCGGGTGATGAAGAAAAACTGCGAAAAACAGTACATATGTCTTTGTGGCTGGGATTGGGAATTGCTCTGATTTTGACACTAATTAGTATGGCCGGTTTAAAACCTCTCTTAGTGTGGGTCAATACACCACCGGAGATATTGCCGGAGTCTCTTTCGTATTTGCGTGTAATAGCAATGGGAACGATAGTCACCATGCTTTATAATTTGTTAGCGGCGATGCTGCGAAGTCTCGGAAACAGCCGGATGCCATTGTATTTTTTGATTATTTCTACAATTATTAATATTGTGTTGGATATTGTCTTTATTTCAACTTTCTCACTTGGTGTTGTAGGAACGGCTTTTGCAACCGTTTTTTCACAGGCAGTTTCTGCGGTATTGTGTATTATTTACATTTGGAAAAAAGTGCCGCTTTTGCATATTAAGAAAAAATATTTTGTCCGGGATTTGCGGATGTGCAAGGATTTACTCAGCCTGTCCCTTTCCATGGCATTTATGCTGGTGATTACCAAGTTTGGAAATGTTGTGTTCCAGTGGTATGTAAATGAGATGGGTATTCAAACCATTACCGGACATACAGCTGCTAGAAAGATTCATGAAATGCTTACGCTTACCATAGATGCAATTTCAGTGGCAGTGGCAACTTTTATCAGCCAGAATTTCGGCGCAAGAGAATATGATAGAATCAAAAAGGGAATCCGAATATCTATTTTTATAGGATGGGGATGGGGCATTTTGGCAACCATAATCGTATTTGTTTTCGGAATTCCATTGTCAAAATTCCTTACCGGAACACAGTCAAAAGAAGTGCTGGACATTGCCATGTTGTATTTGGTAACCAATGTTCCCTGCTATTTTATGCTTACGCTTTTATTAATTTATCGAAATGCGATGCAGAGTCTGGGTTATAAGATTCTGCCTATTATCGTCAGTGGTATTGAGTTGGCGGGCAAAATACTGCCGCTGGGTGTTCTCACCGGCTGGTGGGGCTACCTTGGTGTATGTGTTCTGGAACCAGTGCTGTGGACCATATGTTCAGCGGTACTAATCATTGGATATATATATGCAAAGAGAAAATGGAATTAATAAATGCAGGTTATCTTTTAAAAACGCAACTTATCCCTTTCTGTCTTTCAAAAAAGGAAAGATATATTAGGATGATTTTATCGAGATAAAAGAAAGGAAATTATTTATGAGAATTGATACAGAAAGATTAATCATAACGGAATTTAATATGGATATGGCAGAAAGTGTTCATATCAACTCGTTGGACGAAGACAATCGCCGTTTCGTGCCGGATGAGGTATTTGAAACTGTGGAAGATGCGGCAGAGACTGTTGAATTTTTAATGGGATGTTATGAAAGCGGCGAAGGTCCGCTGGTATATCCGGCATTGTTAAAAGATGGAACCTATATCGGTTATGTACAGGCGGTACCCATGGATGATGGAGTATGGGAAGTGGGCTACCACATCGGTGGCGCTTATACGAAAAAAGGCTATGCCACAGAAGCAGTAAAAGCATTCCTGCCCGTGATTATGCCACGCCTTGGCATTACAGAGATGCTGGGCATCTGTCTTACAGAAAACATCGGCTCCATAAAAGTCATGGAACGCAGCGGCTTTGTGAAAGAATTCCAGGGCATGGGCAATTATCAGGGAGAAGATAGGGAAATTTGTAAGTTTGCATTTCGTTTGTAGGAATTGATCTAGTATGCTAATATTTCATAACCCTCTTCCGTAACTAAAACTTGTATTTCCCATTGGGCAGAGGGTTTTCCGTCTGCGGTGTAAACGATCCATTCATTTTGTTCATCAATATAGATTTCAGAACTTCCCATATTAATCATGGGTTCAATTGTAAAAATCATTCCCGGAACCATCAGCATTTCTGTTCCCTTTTGGGATACATAGCTAACCCATGGTTCTTCGTGGAATTCCAGTCCGATTCCGTGACCGCCGATTTCACGGACAACGCTATAGCCGTTTCCCTTGGCAAAGTCATTGATTGCTTGTCCGACATCGCCCAAGAAACCCCAGGGCCTTACCTGCTCAAGGCCAACTGAAAGACATTGCTTACTGATTTCAACGAGTCTTTTTTTCTCAGGAGATACGTTACCAATGCAGAACATTCTGGAGGAATCGGAAAAATAGCCTTTGTAGTTAGTAGACACATCCACGTTGATGATATCCCCGTCTTTCAGCATAACATCTGAAGAAGGAATGCCGTGACACACTTGATCGTTAATAGAAGTACATACACTTTTGGGAAATCCTTCATAATTCAACGTGGCAGGAATGGCACCATGGAGAACGGTCTGCTCATATACCCACCTATCAATCTGCTCGGTTGTGATACCGGCACGGATGTTTTGACTGATGTAATCCAAGACGGCAATATTGATTTTGGCACTTTCTCTTATGCCTTGTATCTGCTGCTCATTTTTAATGAGTTCTCTTGATGGAACGATAGCTCCTTTTAAATAAAAACTTTCTAATTTGTTATCAAAGCAGCTGTGGCAGGATTTATACTTTTTACCGCTGCCACACCAGCACAATTCATTTCTTCCTATTTTATGCAAAAACAGCACTCTCTTTCATATTTGGTAAGGAAGTGCTGTTACATAATCCGGATTCTTTCAAAAGAATGAACTTGAGGTTTCAATGTTCTAAATTGGTTAGGAGAATACCCATACGTTTTTTTAAAAGCCCTGCTAAAGGCTTCATGAGAGGAGAAGCCATACTGCATTGCGATGTCTATAATAAGTGCGTCTGTATTCATAAGCGTACCAGCGGCTAAACTCAGTTTACGTTTAAAGACATATTCCTTAAATGGGACGCCAACGTATTCATGAAATTTCGCAGAACAATAAAACTCTGAATAACCGACATGTTCTGCCAATTTATTTAGAGTTGGAACTTCTTCCATATTCTTTTCTACCCAGTCTATCATATCTTCGATAGTTCTTACGGACATGTTTTCACTTCCTTTTTGATTATTGTATACCATAGCGGGAGTGCACGCTTGATATTAGTTGCAGTTTTTGTTGGGAGAGTAATTGCCTATACATATGCAAGTGCTTGGACAAATAGTTTAGACAGCAACAGCACTTTTGCAAGATTTCATATATTATGCTTGGTTTGAGTGAAGTGGAATCTCCCTGACTTATCCAAATATAATATCAGTCTTACCATTGTAGCTTTTTCCAGTTCTATGGTAAGAAATAATCTGTTTTTTTCAGGATCATTTCTACCCATAATTCTTTTTTAGGGCTCTTTGGTACGATAAAATCAATCGAAAACAACGAATTTCTTTATATTTATCTACCCAGGACTAACTTGAGACACGTTTATGGGTAGAAAACAACTTCCAGAAGTCTATTATTTTCTTCCCATTCAGGTATTTTAATATTCTATGGGTAGATTTCCTGTTCCTAGCAGGTCAAAACGTCTCGATTACTTCAAATTTGTACCACGATATAGATATCTGTATTATCAATTATGCAAATTATCCCCTAAAAAAGCAACTTATAAAAAAGACAAGGGTGCGAAGCCCTTGTCTTTTTGGTATAATAAGTTTTGATAATTGTGCGAAGCAGAATTGTAAAAAACTCAGGCTTTGTATGAGAGATATATAAAGGTTGAAATGGAGAATTTCTATGAAAAATAATAACGCAAAAAATCTTGCCTTATCGGCAATGTTTTTAGCAATTGGTCTGGTTCTGCCATTTTTTACAGGACAGATTCCCCAGTTTGGAAATATGATGCTTCCCATGCATATTCCGGTCCTTTTGTGCGGACTGATTTGTGGATGGAAATATGGTGCAGTGGTTGGTTTTACCACACCAATTTTACGATCCTTTGTATTTGGGATGCCAATTCTATATCCAACTGCAGTTGGGATGGCATTTGAACTTATGACATATGGATTTGTGATTGGATTTTTATATGGCCGTTCCCGCTGGAAATGTATCATTGCATTGTACCGTTGTTTGATTATCGCCATGCTCAGCGGGCGTATCGTGTGGGGACTTGCGCAAATGGTACTGATTGGTGTAGGAAGGGATGGATTTACTTATCAGGCGTTCATTGCTGGAGCATTTTTAAATGCGATTCCGGGAATCATCATTCAGCTTGTTTTGATCCCGTCAGTTATGGTGGTGTTAAACCGCACCGGGCTTGTGACTTTTGGCGGCGGACATCATAAGCACGTCTGCATGAAGAAACAATAAATACGAAAAAGTGTCTGCATAACGGGCAATGCGCAACAGCATATTTACATAAAGGTAATCATGAAAAGGTTATATAAAGGGTTAAAAAAGAGAAAAGATGGAGGAAAAAGATGAGTAAGTACATTTTAGACAAGGACAAAGTAAAAAAGATTGTCTACGGAGGTGACTACAATCCAGAGCAATGGGACGAAGCAACCTGGGAAAAAGATTATGAGATGTTTCACAAAGCAGGAGTGGATATTCTCACACTTAATGTTTTTAACTGGGCAATGCTCCAGCCAAATGAGGACACATATGATTTTTCGCGTCTGGATGAAACAGTAAAACGTGCTACGGAACATGGCATGAAGATTTGTATGGCGACGGGTACGGCAGCACATCCGGCTTGGATGGCAAGAAAGTATCCGGACATTCTGCGTACGGACATTCATGGCAGAAAGATGAAATATGGCAAGAGACATAATTCCTGTCCGAACAGCCCGACATTCCAAAAATACAGCGTAGAATTGGCGAGACAGGTTGCAATGCGTTATAAAGATAATGAAAATATTGTGGCATGGCATATTTGTAATGAGTATGGTGGAAGCTGCTATTGTGATAATTGTGAAAAAGCATTCCGTGTATGGCTTCGTGAAAAATATGGCACTCTGGATGCAGTAAACCACGCATGGAATACCCAGTTTTGGAGTCACACTTATTATGATTGGGATGACATTGTGCTGCCAAGCTTTTTAACAGAGATGGAGACCGAAGATAAGGGTATTGTCCATGGTCAGATCTTAGACTATATGCGTTTTAATTCTGATGGAATTATGAATAATTATATTGCAGAATGCAATGTAGTTAGAGAGTACCTTCCAAACGCCCGCATTACCACGAACTTTATGGGATACTATAAGGCACTCAATTATCAGAAATGGGCACCGCATTTGGATATGATTTCATGGGACAGCTATCCAGATATGAATGGAAGCATGGCGGATGCTGCATTTGTTCATGAACTGATGAGAGGTCTGAAAAAAGACCAGCCGTTTATGCTTATGGAACAGTCACCGGGAGCAGTAAACTGGAGACCGATTAATCCGCTGAAACGTCCGGGTGTTATGCGTCTGATGAGTTATCAAGCAGTGGCACATGGTGCGGATGCAGTTATGTTTTTCCAAATGCGTCAGAGTCCGGGGGCCTTTGAAAAATTCCATGGTGCGCTGATCGATCATTCAGGAAGAGACGATACCAGAACCTTTATAGAATGCAGTGAACTGGGTGCAGAATTAAAGAAACTTGGTGAAGATGTAATTGGAAGTATCAATAAACCGAAGGCGGCCCTTATTTTTGACTGGGAACTTTGGTGGGCAGTAGAAGGCTGTATGGGACCTTCCGTGGATCTGAAATACCCGGAAGAGATTATAAATTATTATCGTGCATTCTACGCTTTAAATATTCCAGTGGATATCGTATCGGCAGAAACTGATTTTTCAGATTATAAATTAGTAGTGGCACCACTCTGCTATATGATGAAGGGTGATTTTGATGAAAGAATCAAGGAGTTTACCCGTAATGGTGGAACTTCTGTATTTACCTATTTTAGCGGTTATGCGGATGAGACAGACCGTATTATTAACGGTGGTTTCCCGGCAAGGCTGCTGGATCTGACAGGAATCTGGGCAGAAGAGATTGATGCCCTGACTCCGGATCAGAGCAATTCTTTTGCTTACAATGGAAAGACCTATCCGGCAAAGCTGTTGTGTGATGTGATTCATCCAAATGATACGGAAGTGTTGGCTGTATACGATACCGATTATTATGCAGGATGTCCGGTAGTAACGAAAAATACCTTTGGAAAGGGAACCTGCTATTACATGGGAACACGTTCCAATGATGAGTTCTATAAAGAATTTATCAAGGATATTTGTAAAGAGGCGGGCGTTGACATGGCTCTTTATGAGGATGTGCCACAGAAGGAATATCCATTGTACCGCACAGAGATTACAAAACGTACAAGGGATGAGGAGGATTATTTCTTCTTGTTAAATCATGAGACGCAGACAGAAGATATCCTGCTTCCATTTGAGGCAAAGAATCTGCTTACAGATGTGGTTTATCAGGCAGGCGATACTCTTACCATGGGAGCAAGGGACGTTGTGATTTTGAAAAAAGAGTAGAGACAAAGTGATTTTCGGCGGATTAGGTAATGAGAATAAAAGCATGAAAGAAAAGAACGTTACGATATATTTTTCACAGCAAGTTCATACCGATATACAATACGAAACGGAAAATTGTATGCAAAGAAACATCCCCTTAACAGAGGGGATGTCTCTTTATCATGCCCTGCAAAAAGAGGGAATTGGATTAGCAGCACCCTGTGCCGGTAACGGAACCTGTGGTGCCTGCAAAATAAAATTGTTAGAAGGAAGTCTCCCCATAACAGAAAAGGACAAACAATTATTAAGTGAGAAAGAAATTAGAGAAGGTTGGAGGCTTGCTTGCCAGGCATATGTGACAGAAGACTGTGTGGTCTATGTTCCCACAGAACAGTTTGTAGTTTTGACGGGATATGGCGTGAATGCAGTAAAATTCACAAAAAAGGAAGAGAAGTATGCAGAATTTGAAAGAGATATTGCGATAGGAAAAGAAAAAGTATTGGAGAAAAAAACGGCGGGTACGGGTTTGGAAAGTGATATTTGCAAAATCGCCATCGACTTAGGCACGACCACGATTGCTTATGAGTTGTTTGATGCCAAAACGGGGGATACCATAAGGACTCTTTCGAATACGAATTCCCAGCGTTTGTATGGAGCTGATGTGGTCAGCCGTATGGATCAGTCCAATAACGGCAGAAAAGAAATGTTGAAAAACATCCTGCGTCAACAAATGCGACAGGATATCGCTGTACTGATCGGGGATATGAAAATAGAAAATATTGAGTCAATTGCCATCAGTGAAAATACAGCCATGACTCATCTTTTTATGGGGTATTCCTGCGAAGGGCTGGGGAAATATCCTTTTACACCGGAAACGTTAGATTGTATTAAGACCAATGCTTTAAAGGTAAATCTTATGGATGAAATGATTCCGGTTGTTTTAACAGAAGGAATTTCTGCTTATGTAGGCGGAGATATTATGGCAGGATTTGCTTTACAAAAGTTCTTATCAGAAAAGGAAGTATGTTTATTTATTGATTTAGGTACTAACGCAGAAATGGCACTTTCGGATGGTGAAGGCAGAATATATGTCACATCCGCTCCTGCGGGACCTGCTTTTGAAGCTGCTAATATTTCTTGTGGTGTAGGAAGTATTGAGGGAGCCATCAGCAGTATAAGCATCCAGAAAGATGAGCAGGAACTGACTGTGATTGGTGGAAAGGAGCCGGTAGGTTTTTGTGGTTCCGGTATTTTAGAAGTTGTTTATGAACTGTTAAAAAATAATCTGATTGATGAGACCGGTTTGTTAGCAGAGGAATATTTTGATAGTGGATATCCGGTTGGAAGACTGAGGATTACCCAGCAGGATATCCGTCAGATTCAACTGGCAAAATCTGCCGTTTTTTCTGCTATTGAAATTTTGATGAAAAAAGCAGGAATATCACCTGAGCAGATAGAACAAGTATATCTGGCAGGAGGTTTTGGATATTACCTGAATGTGGAAAAAGCAATTGGGATTGGACTGCTTCCACAGATATTTGCAGGTAAAATCAGGGCTGTGGGAAATGCATCTTTGCAAGGAACAAAAGAGTTGCTGCTTGGAAGGATTACAGAGGAAGAACTTAGGGACATAAAAGATGCCTGCAGAGAGGTGTATTTATCGAATGAGGCTGAATTTCAGAATACCTTCATGGAAAATATGAATTTCAGAAAAGTTGATATGGAATAACGGTATCTGAAAAAGGGAAGAAATTTGTAGAATGAGACAAGATATTCCCGTATCGTGCGATGTACCACATTATCTAGATGTAGAATTTAAGGGGACTTTCTGCTATAATATCAAAGTATGGATTAGAATGGTGATATAATTTATATAGATAGTGTTTTGATTCAGATAGGAGTTTATCATGAAGAATAAGATAAAATTGAAGGGAATGTTGAAATCCTATATTTCCATCTCGGTTTATTTAGGCGTTCTTCTTTGCGCAGTAGATTTGGCAGTATGGTGTCTGGATATAAAATCCGCACTGGTTATGACTGCATTTACTGTTTTTTACTTTTTGATTTTATTTTTCTTTTCCCGCAATAATAAGCCGATCATCATGAATGAATTGATCAGTTTTGCTACGGAATACGGACAGATTCAAAGACAGTTGCTTCGCGAGTTGGAAATTCCTTATGTTCTGTTGGATGATTCTGGAAAAGTTTTTTGGACAAATAAGGCATTTGAACAGGTGGTACATAAAGGAAAAGGATACCGCAAAGCCATTTCTACATTGATCCCCGAACTTACCAGGGACAAGCTTCCAGGGGAAGTGGATCAGACAGAGGTTGAGGTTTCTTTTGAAGGCAGTGAATATTTGGCAAAATGCCGCAAGGTTTCGTTAAAAGAAATGGCAGAGAACAGCGATATCATCAGCCCGGAAGGCTATGATGGATATCTGATTGCAGTTTATTTATTTGATGAAACCGCGTTAAAGATTGCATTAAGAGAAAACGATGCCCAGTCCCTTGTTGTAGGTTTGTTATATCTGGATAACTATGATGAGGCATTGGAAAGTGTGGAGGAAGTCCGTCGTTCGCTCTTGACAGCGTTAATTGAGCGAAAGATTAATAAATATATTGCAGCTTTGGATGGTATTTCGAAGAAGATTGAAAAGGACAAGTATCTTATTATTCTTCGTAAACGTTCTTTGATGCAGTTACAGGCAAATAAATTTGATATTTTAGAGGAAGTTAAGACCGTAAATATTGGTAATGAAATGGCAGTGACCATCAGTATTGGTATAGGTTTAGATGGACTCACCTATTTACAGAATTATGAATTTGCAAGAACTGCTATTGATCTGGCATTAGGCCGTGGTGGTGATCAGGCGGTTGTTAAGACCACGGATCAGGTTACCTATTACGGTGGTAAGAGCCAGCAGGTGGAAAAGAATACACGAGTAAAAGCACGAGTAAAAGCTCATGCACTGCGTGAAATTATTACCAGTAAGGACCGTGTAATCATTATGGGTCACCGCATTCCTGATGTGGACAGTTTTGGTGCAGCGGTGGGTATTTACCGTATTGCCAGAGAACTGGATCGTAAAGCCCATATCGTATTAAATGACGTGACAACATCGGTACAGCCATTACGCGATTTGTTTTTAAATGATGATTATGATGAAGATATGCTGGTTTCCAGTGAGCATGCTAAGAGTTTAGCGGGAGCAGGAACGGTACTTGTTGTAGTCGATGTAAATAAGCCAAGTATTACAGAATGTCCGGAACTTCTCAAAATCTGTAAGTCCATTGTGGTATTAGACCACCATAGACAGGGAGTGGAGACTATTGAGAATGCTACTTTATCTTATGTAGAGCCATATGCATCTTCGGCATGTGAAATGGTTACCGAAATTTTACAGTACATAAGTGATGGTATTAAGGTAAAATCAGGAGAGGCGGACTGTCTGTATTCCGGTATTGTGATTGATACGAATAACTTTATGACAAAGACAGGTGTGCGTACATTCGAGGCGGCTGCTTACTTAAGGAGAGCCGGTGCGGATGTGACCAGAGTGCGTAAACTGTTCCGCGATGATGCGGTAGAATATAAGGCAAAAGCCGATGCAGTCAGTCAGGCAGAGGTTTATAGAAATTGCTATGCAATTTCTACTTCAACAGGAGATGGTCTTCAGAGTCCGACGATTGTAGCGGCACAGGCGGCAAACGAATTATTAAATATCAGAGGAATCAAAGCAAGTTTTGTTTTAACAGAATATCAGGGATTAATCTATGTGAGTGCCCGTTCCATTGATGAAGTAAACGTACAGGTAATTATGGAACGTCTTGGCGGCGGCGGACACATGAATATTGCAGGCTGTCAGATGGAAGGCATAACCATTAACGATGCTATCAAGGCAATCAAGGATACTCTTGATAAAATGCTGGAAGAAGGAGAATTAGACTAAGATGAAAGTTATTTTATTACAGGATGTAAAATCCGTAGGAAAAAAAGGTGACATTTTAGATGCCAACGACGGATATGCAAGAAACTTTCTGCTTCCTAAAAAATTAGCAGTTGCAGCAACAGCTGATAATCTGAATAACTTAAAACTACAGAAAAACAATCAGGAAAAGATTGCACAGGAGCAGTTAGAAGCAGCACAGAATTTTGCAAAAGAATTAGAATTAAAAGAAGTAGTTCTTTCTATTAAAGCTGGGGAAGGTGGAAGAACTTTTGGTTCTGTATCTTCCAAAGAAATCGCACAGGCTTTTAAAGACCAGTGTGGTATGGAAATTGATAAAAAGAAGATTCAGATGGAAGAAAGCATTAAGAGTTTTGGTGTTTATGAAGTGAAAGTAAAGCTTCATCCAAAGGTAACAGGAACTCTTAAGGTGAAAGTAAAAGAAAAATAATGTTAAGGTGGCAGGAAGTATTGACTGCCAGGATAGAGAGATAGGAAAAGAATAATGGCAGCAGAAGAAGCATTGCTTAAAAGGGTGTTACCCCATAGCATTGAAGCAGAACAATCGGTAATCGGCTCCATGATTTTAGATCGGGAGGCAATTACTATCGCCTCCGAGCTTATTTTTCCGGAGGATTTTTACAATAAACAATATGGTGTTTTATTTGAGTCCATGGTGGAATTGAATGACGAAGGCAAGCCGGTAGACTTAGTAACTCTTCAAAATAAATTGAAGGAGAAAGATGTACCACCGGAAGTCAGCAGTCTTGAATTTATCCGTGATATTATCACTGCAGTACCAACATCAGCAAATGTGCGGTATTATGCGAGGATTGTTGCAGAGAAATCAACACTCCGTAAACTGATCCGTACGATTGGTGAGATTGAGAATGATTGTTACGCAGGTAAGGAAAGTTTGGAAGTCATTTTGGAAGACACCGAGAAAAAGGTTTTTGATCTGGTACAGCGTCGTAATACCGGGGATCATGTTCCGATTCGTAAGGTTGTAATGAATGCCTTGCAGCGAATCGAAGCAGCGTCTAAGAGTACAGGAAGTGTTACGGGTGTAGCAACCGGATTCTTTGATCTGGATGTTATGACCTCAGGGATGCAGCCGGCGGATCTTGTTTTGATTGCGGCACGACCTTCCATGGGTAAAACAGCATTCGTACTAAATATTGCCCAGCATGCGGCATTTAAACTCAACAAATCCGTTGCGATTTTTTCGCTGGAAATGTCAAAGGAACAGTTGGTAAACCGTATGTTCTCACTGGAATCCAGCGTAGATGCCCAGCATCTACGTAATGGTAAACTGGACGAAACCGAATGGGAGAAATTGATCGAATCCGCAGGAGTTATTGGTAATTCCAAATTGATCATAGATGATACACCGGGTATTTCCATTCAGGAAATGCGCTCTAAATGTAGAAAGTATAAGCTGGAGCAGGGACTTGATATGATTATCATCGACTACTTACAGTTGATGAGTGGCGGCGGAAAGAGCGAATCCAGACAGCAGGAAATTTCAGAGATTTCCCGTTCTTTAAAAGCGCTGGCTCGTGAGATGAATGTTCCGGTACTATCATTGTCACAGCTTAGCCGAGCGGTAGAGCAGAGACCGGACAAGCGTCCAATGATGTCCGATCTTCGAGAGTCGGGTGCTATCGAGCAGGATGCCGACGTGATCATGTTTATTTATCGAGATGATTACTATAATAAGGATACGGAAAAACCGGGTGTTGCCGAGATTATTATCGGTAAACAGCGTAACGGTCCTGTTGGGACTGTGGAACTGGCATGGATGGCAAAATACACACGTTTTGCCAATCTTGCAGGCAAGAATTTTGCACCACAACAATAATGATTTTACGAAAGAGGATAACCTAGATAGGTTGTTCTCTTTTTTGTTTATAAAATAAAAGGTGCTCTGCGAAGAGAATAAGAGAGGAGAAAACATGGTAGAAGAAAAACAGTATAAGATTTCGGAGATGACAAAAAAAGTCCGGGTAGAGGCCCACGTATTACGATATTGGGAGGAGGAATTACAGCTTCCGATTAAGAGGAACAGTTTAGGTCACCGATATTATACGGAAGAGGATGTGGAACGATTTTTACAAATTAAGCAATTGAAAGAAAGAGGGATTCAATTAAAAGGGATTCGCTCCATGTTAGATTTGCCGATGGAGGAATCGGAATCAGTGGCAGATATGAATGTTTTTGGAAGAAAGCCGGTTTCACAATCGGTGGTTATGAAATTACCTGCTGCTGATTATAGTGGGACAAACCTTGCGCTTGAAAGCGGTAAAGAAGAGAAAGCGTATCGATTACAGATGCTGCTAAAGGGACTGGTAAAAGAGGCTGTTCAGGAAAGCAATGCGGAAATGGCAATGGATATCAAGGAGTCCATTATCAAAGAAATGGACTATCAGTTTAGGCTTGTGGCAGAAGAACAGGAGAAGCAACAGGTACGTTATCAGAAGCAACAGGAAGAATATTTTGAGAAACTGGATTGTATGATTACGGATAGACTACAGTTGCAAAAGAAGAAAAAAGCAGGATTGCTACGGTTTAAAGAGAAGAAGTAGGGAAAATCATATGAAACATGCTGCGCAAGTTTCATATGATTCGCGTGCGGCGACAAATGGAAATGCAAGCATTTCCGCTTGTCTTGTGCCTTCGCGCAAAACAAAAACCGGTGGTTTCCCACCGGTTTTTATTACTACAATAAGTCGGCTCGCGGAGCGTGCCGGCGTTTGGTTTAATTATGCTTCAGCGATAGCGCCTACTGGACACTGTCCTGCGCAAGAACCACAATCGATACATTTGTCAGCGTCGATTACGAACTGTCCGTCTCCCATAGAGATAGCGCCTACTGGGCACTGTCCTTCACAAGATCCACAGCTGATGCAAGAATCACTAATACAATATGCCATAGTAAATGACCTCCTTATTTAACAAATCACGATGAATGCACTCTCCAATGCATCGCATCTACCGCTATTTTAATATAAATCGACAAATAGCACAAGATGTTTTGCAGATTTCGACATGGCATTTCATTCCTTATTGATAAATATTAGTCATTAAGCCATTTCAGAACGTCTTTTTTTGATTCCTTCTAAAATAACTGCTTTTTTATCTACGATGGCAGCTTTATCCATTGGAGGAATGTCTTTTAATTTATAGTCCATTCCTAATTTTTCATATTTTGGCTTAGCCATGTCATGGTATGGAAGCACATCCAATGCCTTTAAGTTGGATAACTGGCCAATAAAGTATCCCAATTCAAAGAGATATTTATCATCATCTGTGATAGTAGGAACAACTACGTGACGGATCCAAACAGGTACATTTTTTTCTTCCAGATATTTTGTAAAGGCAAGAATACCTTCGTTTGGCTGCTCTGTTAGTTCTTTATGCTTTTCCGGATCGATATGCTTGATGTCCAGCATGACAAGATCTGTAAGCTGCATTAATTGATCCAACTTTTCAATGTAAGCTTTATTGTCCGGTTTGTATGTGATACCTGAAGTATCAATGCAGGTATGAATGCCTTTTTCTTTTGCAAGTGTAAACAATTCAATTAAAAAATCCACCTGTAAAAGCGGCTCGCCACCTGTTACAGTAAGGCCTCCTCCATTTGCATAAAAACCTTTGTTTCTTTCATACTGCTCTATAATATAAGCCGGTTCCATCTCAGTGCCTCCATTTACAGCCCATGTATCCGGGTTGTGGCAGTATGCACATCTCATAGGACATCCCTGGCAAAATACGACATATCTAACGCCCGGTCCGTCCACCGTACCGAAGCTTTCCAACGAATGAATTCTACCTTTCATTTAACAATCACACCTTTCTGTCTCTATAAAGTTAGTATACACATTCCAAGGCTGAAATACTAGAGATTTGTTGACTGTTTGTGGAAAAGGACAAGGGAAAGAAGAGATTGAGAAAATGGAGTCAGTATAGAAAAAAGGAAAAGTGTATTAAGTGGAAATGAGAAAGTTGTTAGCCATGTAAGGAGTATGATAAAATAAAAAAAATACGTCAGATCAAATTTTCCTGCATTTGATAAAGAGGAGTTTGTGAAAGAGATTAACGAACGCTTCGATGGAGAGATTCCTTATACATATGTGACATATATACGGAGATAAACTGTGATAACCAAATTTGAAGTTAGCGAGTTGTTTGTCCGACTAAATCAAAGAAGTTTTATGTTAGTCGGGTCAAGAAAAATGTCAGACCGACTAAACGAAAAAAATAAATGATTTAGTCGGGTAAATCAGGGTTGAAAAACCGACTATAATGAAAAGAAATATAACGAAGTCGGGGTGAAAAGAGTATTTAGTCCTACTAGAATAGTAAAAAGAGCAATTTAGTTGGATAAAAAAGAAAAAATAAACCGACCAAACAAATAAAAATCTAGAATAGTCGGTTAAGTAGAAAAAAACACTCCGACTAAATTGTAGAAGTACTTTTATTAGTGAGCAACTGGAAAACTATTCATTTATAGAACTAAACCAAGCAACTCTGCAAATCCCAATTTATATGATTATTAATAGATATAAAAAATGAAGTAATTGAGTTGAAATTTATGAGCATTACAGTTAATTTATATTATACAGGAAAAAATGGCAGCGCCAGAAAATTTGCGGAAGAAATGGTATCGAGCGGAATTGTAGAGGCGGTACGTGCAGAAGAAGGAAATGAAAGATACGAATATTTTTTCCCAATGGATGATCCGGAAACGGTTCTATTGATTGATCGTTGGAGAGATCAGAAAGCAATTGATTTTCATCATAAATCTGAAATGATGAAGCAGATTGCTACGCTTCGGGATAAATATCAGCTTCGTTTGAGAGTGGAAAGATATATGGATGAACAGAATTATTAACAAAAGTAAAAGAGAAGAAAGTATCGATTGAAAATCTTGATAAATTAAGAATCCATAAAGAAATGGAAAGGAACGAAGAAGTTGCCACATATGTGGCGTAGACGCTTGAAAACAATTCTAATCAAAAACGAGATTGATGATTTATTTGAAACCATGCTACTATAAAGAAAAATAAAACTAGAAAGGTTCAAAGAGTGTTGTTTGAAGAAGTCTAAGGCAAATGTGCGATAGCGATGGCTATTGCAAATAAAGAAAAAGAGAATGTGATAGCCATTGCATCCTAAATTACTATTAGGAGGACGCATATGAGCTATGTAAATGCAGATGATGTTTTGCCAAAGCACCTTGTTGAAGAGATCCAAAGATATGTGGATGGGCAGTTGCTTTATATTCCAAGAAAGAATGAGAATTTACTATCCTGGGGTGAGAAAAGTGGGACAAGGGTAAAACTGGCAGAACGCAATTGTGCGATAGTCAGCCGCTACTATTCAGGCGAGACGATTGCAAAATTAAGTGAAGTGTATTATCTCTCTGAAAAAAGAATTCACGGAATTATACATGAATATGAATCCTCAAAAAAAGAGAATGAAGGAGGATTCAAAATTGAATAGAGAAAATAAGCGTAAGCAATATGAAAAAGGTTATTATAAGACACACCCATGTAATGAAACCTTTACATGCAAAAACTGTGGAAGAGTGGTAGTGCCGGAAGGTGCAGGAAGTGATCATAGGAATCATTGTCCGAACTGTCTTTACAGCCTGCATGTGGATGTGGAACCAGGAGATCGGGAATCCGATTGCGGTGGTCATATGGAGCCGGTATCGGTATGGGTTAAGAAAAATGGAGAATGGGCGATTATCCATAGATGTAAGATGTGTGGAGTGTTTAGCTCTAATCGAGTTGCAGCGGATGATAACCCCATGAAACTCATGTCGATTGCGATGAAGCCTATTAGTCAGCCGCCTTTCCCAATTGAACGGATAGAGGAAATGACAAAAATGATGGGAGGCGAAGGCAGCCTGAGATAATGCTGCTTGATAATTCCAATGATGTTAGAAAGCAGGCAGTCGATGAGACTGCCTGTTTTTATGTATGCAGTTATAGAAAAAATTCTATTGACACAGAATAGGTAATATGCTATCTTCTAGAAAAAAGGTAATATATTACCAAAATGGAGGCAAACATGGATATAAAACAGGTAATGCTGCATGAAAATGTTGATTTTAGTGGTATTGAAGCATCTTATTTTTTGCTTGGACTGCTTAGTGCATTTGACAATCGTTTTCAGGCAATAGCGGATAAGGTAATGGAAGAGATTAGTTGGAAACAGTTTTTTGCCATTATTTGCATCAACCTTTGCAAGGAAAAACCTACTATAAAAGAATTGGCAGAGATCATGGGAAGTTCTCATCAAAATGTAAAACAGATTCTTTTAAAACTTGAGAAAAAGGGATTTGTAGACATTACTATTGATGAGCAGGACCGGCGCAAGCAAAGAGTGGAGCTTACAGAAAAGTGTTTGCAGTTCTGCGCAGACAATGATGAAAAAAGCACCAAAGCGGTTACGGCGATGTTTAAGGGCATTGAGCAGGAAGCGCTTCTTATCACGATAAAGACTATTATGCAGATGGAAGATAATTTGAAGGAGATTTAGGAGGACTAAGATGAAAATATTAGTAACATACAAAAGTAAAACGGGTTTTACCAAGAAATATGCAGAAATGATTGCAGAAGAGGTTGAGTGTTCGCTTATTGATTTTAGAGATATGAATGCTGAAAAGATGTCAGACTATGATATGGTTGTTTTTGGAAGCAGACTTCATGCTGGGATGGTAGATGGATTCAAGAAAGCAAAAGAGATGTTTGCAAGAAGTGCAGCCTCTAAATTTGTTGTGTTTGTAACAGGAGCGACTCCAAACGAAGCAAAAGAAATTATTGACGGGGTTTGGAAGAATAATTTGTCGCCAGAAGAATTAGAGTCAATTCCCCATTTCTACATGCAAAGTGGTATCTGCTATGAAAAAATGCCTTTTGTAGATAAAACAATTATGAAGATGGCAGCTGCCATGATGAGTAAAAAACAGGATAAGGATGAGTATGAGGAAGGTTTTGAACAAGCATTAAAAGGTTCTTTTGATATCTCGTCTAAAGAGTATACAAAGCCACTTATAGAGTATTTGTTGGAAATTTAAGCGTCCGATATGTTGTAATAATGTATTGTAAAAAGACGTACAACAGTAGGAGAAAAGAAAATGAATACTTACCTACCGATTAAAATTAAATCCAGTCCAATTAGAAAACTGGCGATTATTCCTTTTGAGAAAAATCCGGATGTAATTTATTGTGGATTAGAATTGCAATATTTTGATGGGGAACCATATGGAACAGGGTATCGTGTGATTGCAGCTCGAAATGATAAGTATGTGGATGTTTATGATGATGAATCTCTGCATTTTATTAAAAAAGAGCAGTTTCATGTAACAGGAAATGGTTTACATAAACACGTACAAACACGAATTAAAAATGTGACATTCTCTAAAGTAGACAATTGCCAAAGCATTTCCTTTGAGTTTACGGATATAGAAGAGAGAGTAATAAGCATTAGGCTGGAAGAAAATACTTCAACAAAATCAATCTCCATGAATCTACTTGCACCCGTTGGTGTGGGTTCAAAACATCCAAATTATCTGCCTGCTTTTTTCTTGTATGAATTTGATTTTATACGAAGAAAAAACACGGTTAATTCTTGCAGTATTGGTGGAAAGAAAATTCAGATAGATACGTTTCCATTTCCAATGGGTGGACAGTCCAGATTCTATGCCAGATACAGCAATGAGTGTGAGATTTTAGAGTTTGCAAATACCGACAATACGGTGTTAAGGGAAGTTACACTTAATGAGAATAAAACTTATTGGGAGAATAATGTAGAGTATATTTTTTCAGAGGCTAATGTTTTGCAAGAGATAGTAGTTCATTTTGGAAAAAAAGTTGTGCGCATTGGTTTTGATCCCAGTCTTAATTTCTTTGAAACAGGCAGCGGTTTTTTTACCATTAAACCAAGAGAACAAATGGGATATTTGCAAGGCCTATTTGAAGTAAAATACAGCACACAAACGGAAATTATATTAATACCGAATAGTGGTTGGATTCCAAAGCCGACTACATTTCTTACCCAAAAACTGTTTAGTAAAAATTCCGTTTTCTGTAGTTGGAGTAAAAAATATACATATAAATCAATTATTGATTGGGATAAGCAAGAAATAGTTTCGAATTGGAAAAATGGAAATATAAAGGGCAAGCACAAGTAAGCAGGCAGTCACTAAGACTGCCTTTTTTTATGTACGCAGTTATATAAATATGTGTTTCTAAGAAAAGGGCTTGTATTTCGAAAAGAGTCATGCTGCGATATCATCTCAAATATTTCTATCTGGTTATCTTTGGTCGTTCGACCGAATTTCCCTTTTTATGATTTGAATGAGTGGTGATGCCTATGATTGAGTAATGTTATTTACTATGTTACAACTGAATATAGCAAATCGAAAGGAACAAGTCTATGAAAGAGATTTATCAAATCTATGATAAAGCGTTTAAACGCATTCTTACACTATCCGATAAAACAGTTATTAATCTCATCAATGGCCTATTCGGCACAGATTACCCAACAAACAGCAAGATTACATACAACTGGACTGAACATGAAGACAAAGATTTAAAGAGAACACTTTCCGACAGTATTCTAACCATTAATGACAGGGACATTTATCATATTGAAGCACAGATGACGGAAGATGAGGAAATAGTATTTCGTGTATTTGAGTATGGATTTGGAAATGCTTATAAGAACCGTACTTTTGAAAATGGAAATGAGATTATGATTTTTCCAAGGCCATGTATTGTATATTTGGATGAGGGAAAAAAAGAGAAGATACCCGATGAGTATACATTGATTTTAAAATTTGAAGATCAGGGTGAGTTTTCTTATAAGGTGCCAGTCTTTAAATTGCAGAGCATTTCTTTGCAGGAATTAAATGATAAGAAATTGATTGCCCTGTTGCCATTTCTACTTTTAAAACTTCGAAAGAAAATGGAGAAAATCCGAAGCAAAGAGAATACTCAAAGTCTCAAAGAAAAGGATGATTTGCTCAAGCAACAGGAAGAAATCATCCAAGACTTAGAACAACAGTTGAAAGAGGCACAGAAGAAATAGTCGTTTAATAGTAGGTCATGACCAAAGTTATACATCTATAGATAGAAATATTTAAAATGTGGTGCAGGTAGTTGATAAGACCGCCTGTTTTGTGTTGACAAACGCAAATAAAGTGCTAATATGTACATAACATTTAGACAAAAGCGTTGACGAGGAGGAGTACTTACATTTCGGATGTACAGAGAGGGAATGGCTGGTGAAAATTCCCGTGAAGAAAGTAAGGAAGGTAGCCTTTGAGCTTTGGACCGAACGGATGAATCTTAGTAGACTCCAACGGATTTCCCACCGTTATCAGGGAAACGATATCGGATAATGGTATGGATTATCCCGCATCGTATGAGAGCAGAAAATAATTTCTGAATTTAGGTGGTACCACGGACAATTGTTCGCCCTAAGCTTATTAAGCTTAGGGCTTTTTCTTTTGCCCACGAAGGCAGCTGGAAAAGCCTATTGACGTTTGGTCTGGATGTGAAATTTATTAATTTAATTAATGGAGGACACAGGTATGGAAAAAAGAAATGATTTTATAGGAAATGAAAAAAGAGTGATTGGTCTTAGACTGAGGCCTTACAAAAATTGTGATGCAAAAACGATTATTACATGGTGTAAGGATGAGGCGACCTTTCGGAAATGGACCTCGGACAGATACGAGTCTTTTCCTATTACGGATGAAGATATGAATAAAAAGTATGTGGACTATAATGGAGATTGTGCGGATCTAGATAATTTTTACCCAATGACAGCATTTGATGACAGTGGTATTGTAGGCCATCTTATTTTAAGATTTACGGATGAAGAGAAGACAACTCTGCGCATAGGATTTGTAATTGTGGACGACACAAAACGAGGCATGGGCTATGGGAAAGAAATGATTCGGCTTGCACTTCAATATGCCTTTGATATACTTAAGGTAGATAAGGTTACAATCGGGGTGTTTGAAAACAATATGTCTGCTTACTATTGCTATAAAACTGCCGGTTTTAGAGATGTAGAGATGGCAGAAAAAGCAGCATGCGAAATATGTGGTGAAACATGGAATGTTCTAGAATTGGAACTGAAAAAAGAAGATTTTAAAACTGCTAAGACAGAATCATAGAGGAGAATGGAAAATTAATGTTGTGGTTAATTGTTTGTATAATTAGTGTATTGCTTCTGATTGTTATTTTAGACTGGCTTATCATTGGATTTGCGGTGCCAGTTAAGAGAAGTAAGAAAGGGAATTACGAGAAAGAATACATACTAAAAGAGCAAAATAGAATGGCTTACCAAAAGACTACAGAATGTTCAGGTTTTTCAACTGCATACGTACTTAGAAGTTTTGGTATGGAAGTGGACGGGAATGATATCTATGCAAAAATAAGCCGTAAAATGAAAAACGGAGCAGTCCTTCCGCGAATACTAAAAAGAGCGATACAAGGTTATGGCTATGATGTGAGGTATGTAAAAGGTAGTTTAGAAACTTTAAAAGCAGATTTGTCGGAAGAAAAACGGGTTATCGCATTAGTCAAAACTAGACTTGATAAGAACTGGCTTCATTATGTGTCCATAGTCGGTTATGATGAGGAAAATATTTTTATTGCAGAATCACTTGATTATTTGACAAATTGTGAAGAAGAATATTACAACCGAAAACTATCAAATCAGGAGTTTTTAAAATTCTGGGATACCAGAGAGTGGTATATGCCATTTTATAAGAATACTTATTTGGTGATCAGCCAAGTACAATAATAAATCTTATATTTAGCTGTAAATTTGCCGCACTTCAAAGTTTACATATAGCAATTAGAAATTGGTTGGGATTTTACACTGTAGCGTTACAATAGAATCAAAAGAGGATGAAGATATGACTACGGGAGAAAAATTGTCAGCATTACGAAAGAAGATGGGACTTACACAGGAACAACAAGCGGAGTTTTTAAACGTTTCCAGGCAGTCTGTTTCGAGATGGGAAATGGATATTGCGTTTCCAGAAACAGAGAAGTTGATCAAATTAAGCCGTTTACTGAATTGTAGTATAGATTTCCTATTAAATAATGAGTTACAAGAACCAGAAATGAAACAAAATCCGGCGGCGGTAGATTGTTTTAATTTTATTCGGGAGTGTGGGTATTTTTTTCTTGCAACTTCTGTTCTAGATATACCTAAGCTGCGTCCAATGGGTTTTATATATGCAGATGACAAATTTCTGTACATTGCAACAGATAATCGAAAGCAGGTCTATTCAGATTTAATACAGAATTCCAAGGTCGAACTTGCCAGCTATAACTTGAATACTCGTAGGTGGATTCGGATTAGTGGTGTAGTTGAAGAAGAATCTTCCAGTATTATTCGTGACAAAATGATTTCTCTTTATCCTATGATACGACAAGAATTTATTCATCAGGATCAAATACATTATGTAATATTTAAAGTACAAATAGAAAGTGTTCTGATTGATTAAATTATTTGTGATAAACTCAAATTTATGGAGGACTGCTTATGGAATTTTATGACGTTATTAATTCAAGAAGAACAATCAGGGACTTTGAAAATGCATCAATTGATAATGAGGTTATTCAAAGAATCATTGCAGCGGGAATGAAAGCGCCTACAAATGATCATATGAGAGACTGGCACTTTATTGTAATCAAGGATAAGGATGTAATTAGTAGATTATTCAGTATTATTCCGATGAAGTTCACGGAAGAAGATGTAAATGCAATTTTAAAAGACTGGAATTTAACGGATTCTTGTCAACAATCTGCTTATAGAAATGCGATTCCAAAGCAATATCAAATGCTGACAGAGGCTTCCTGCATTATTGTGCCTCTATTTAAGCAAAAGACAGATGTATTGCATCCGGACAACTTATCACATCTTAATGGATTTGCTTCTATTTGGTGCTGTATTGAAAATATGCTTCTTGCTGCGACTGCGGAAGGATTCGCCTGTACACTTCGTATTCCTTTAGGGGATGAAGGTGAATGGTCAAGAAAAGTTCTAAATTATCCGGAAGAATATCTAATGCCGTGCTTTCTTGCAATTGGTAAGCCAAAGGAAGACGCAGTTATGAATAAGCAGAAGGAGTATTCTTTGGAGGAGAGAATACATAATAATATTTGGTAGGCAAAGGCTACCAATTTGTAGAAATTAATGGTTTGAAATTTGGTGAAGGGGTATATATTAAAAAGTAATTGCAAAATACCCACCAAGTCATTAAAATTGTCAAAAATCATTGAAAAATGAAAGTATTTTATTAGTAAGCGGGTATATAGAGAAAAAATTGCGGATTCTACCCCGCAATTATACAAAAGCGGGGTATGAGGCGAAAGAATTTCTCTATATACCCTCGCGGTTTACATAAATATAGAACACCAGTAGTTGCCGGGGTATAGGACATTTCAAAAACTCTATATACCCCTGGAAAAGGGAAAGACTGTGTTTGGTGTGCAGAGATATAATGTAAATACGGGCGGAGTATGTTCCTTCTCGAAGATTTTTTGTCAACGTTCCTACTTGGATTGCGTATTTTGCAATCCTATGTAGGGTTACGTTGGCAAATAAGCGAAAGCGACGATGAGAGAGGGAACATACTCCGCCTATATTCATTAACTAAATCCGTAGGCCAAAATCAAAACTTGTCAAGTGGATAGGGCTCTACACAAGAAAAAAACCCCTGACCAATGGCCAGGGGCTATGTAATAAGCGTATCGCTTATGTCAAATTATCAAATTAGATTGACTGATGGAATGTACGAGAAATTACGTCATTCTGCTGTTCTGGAGTTAATTTGATGAAGTTAACTGCGTATCCAGATACACGGATTGTTAACTGTGGATAGTTTTCTGGATGCTGCTGAGCATCTAATAACATATCTCTGTTTAATACGTTTACGTTTAAGTGATGTCCGCCTTTTGTTGCGTAACCATCTAATAATGAAACCAGGTTATCAACCTGAGCTGTTGAAACTGCTGCCATGGTTTTAATCCTCCTTTTTGTTTTCTGAAGAAAATGCAAACTCACCAGTGAGTACAAATTTCTCTGCAAGAAATATGCATTTCCCTATTCTAATTTAACGATAATCATCCAATCCCTGCTGGAGGGTAGGTACGCTGCATGCCAATGGAGTTCTGGAGCAATCCGTACATCCAAGGGTTTGAACTTCTTTTGTAGAATCTGCTTCGTCGTCCACATTTACATTGATGTGTCCCACTCCCTTACTCATTCCTGCATCAAGCTGGGCGATAAGGTCTTCAATCATACTTTTCTGGTCCATATACATCGTCCCTTTCTGGAAAATTTAGTTATACAACTTCTGGAACGTATCCGCTTCGCGTTCGACGTAACACAATGTATTACTCTGTTGTTCCAGATGTATTGCATCGGGAAAAGAAAATTACTCCCTTTTCCCATGCATACAATATATTATTTGCTTAAATCGATTTCGATGTCACCAGCGAATACCTGATCTTCTTTACCAAGTGCACCAGGGATGATTGTGAAGGTATTAGAGATACCGTCCTGTGAATCCTGGAATGGTAATTTGGCTACTGAAGATAAGGAAGCTACTGCACCATGAGTATCACGGCCGTGCATTGGGTTAGCACCTGGAGCGAAAGGCTGTCCTTTCTTACGTCCGTCAGGTGTGTTACCTGTTGCTTTACCGTATGTTACGTTAGAAGTAATTGTTAATACAGACATGGTTGGGAAACCGTTTCTGTATGTGTGATGTCTTCTGATCATTGTCATGAACTTAGAAACTAATTCACGAGCGATGTCGTCAGCGCGGTCATCATCATTACCATATTTAGGGAAGTCACCTGTTGTTTCGAAGTCAACGATGATTCCGTCTTCGTCTCTGATTGCTTTAACCTGAGCATATTTGATAGCTGATAAAGAGTCAGTTACAACTGAAAGTCCAGCGATACCTGTTGCAAAGTAACGTAATACGTCTCTGTCATGTAAAGCCATCTGAGCTCTTTCGTAGCAGTATTTGTCATGCATGTAGTGGATAACATTTAATGTATTTACATATACATCTGCTAACCATTCCATCATGTCTGTGTATTTATCCATTACGTCATCGTAATCAAGGATGTCACCTGTTACAGGGCGATACTTAGGACCAACCTGTTTCTTAGTAACTTCGTCGATACCACCGTTTAATGCGTAAAGCATACATTTAGCTAAGTTAGCACGAGCTCCGAAGAACTGCATCTGCTTACCGATAACCATTGAAGATACGCAGCAAGCGATACCGTAATCATCACCGTGTGTTACACGCATTAAGTCGTCGTTTTCGTACTGAACAGAAGATGTTGTGATAGAAATCTTAGCACAGTATTTCTTGAATCCCTGAGGAAGTCTTGTAGACCAAAGTACTGTTAAGTTTGGTTCTGGAGCTGCACCTAAGTTTTCTAATGTGTGAAGGTAACGGAAAGATGATTTTGTAACCATGTGACGTCCGTCAACACCAACACCAGCGATAGATTCTGTTACCCATACTGGGTCACCAGCGAATAATGCATTGTATTCAGGTGTACGAGCGAATTTGATCAATCTTAACTTCATGATGAAGTGATCGATGAATTCCTGAATCTGTTCTTCTGTAAATGTTCCGTTCTTTAAGTCTCTTTCAGCGAAGCAGTCGATGAATG
>CAZHGE010000007.1:0-52965 GCA_964531805.1 uncultured Lachnospiraceae bacterium | reverse complement strand
AAAAGTGGTGCTGAATTATTGAATTCAGCACCAACTTTGTCTACAGTCTGAAAGGACGGGAACCCGTCCTTTTTTATTACCGCTAAACCCGTCCATATTTCACTTTATAAACTTCCCATAATCAAATTAAAAATATTCACATAAGTTGGTTCATCATAATGCAGCCCATCCACCAAACGATATCCATTGGTTGTCAGCCAACTGCTGGTATCAATCCAGGTTACGCCTACCAACATTCCCGGTACATTTGCATTAAAAGTATCCACCTGCTCCTGCGTCGTATAAGGATTTTCCCATACTGGATTTACGGATACAAAATAAGTCTTTGCACCGCGCTGCGCCCATTCGGCAGCCTTTGCATTTACCAATTCAACATATTTACCATAATGCTCCGGATCATTTACTCCCATATTGATTATAACTTTGGTTCCTTTTCCTACATATGGGTCAAATCGGGGAATGGCTGTTTCCGAAAACCAAGTATATTCCTTTGAATTTTCACAAATCCACGAACATCCGCCGCCACCAACTGCAGTCTGCATCTGTACACAACGGGAATCCCCAACCATGATCACTCCCGCTGGAGCAACTGCCGGAACTGGTTCTGCTGGTGTTTCTGTTCCTGTTTCTGCCTGCTGCACGGGTGCCGGCGCAGGTACTTCTACTTTTGTCTCTGATAAATATTTATGACTGGCATATACCGGCTCACCATCCACAAGGAACTGATACCATCCTGTTTCCGCCTGTCCTGTTACTTCTACCGCCTGTGCCAGCGCAAGATGAGAAACCACTTCATAATCCGTACCCGGACCACGTCTGACATTTAATGCTACTACTGCATACATTGTCTTAGGAGCATCAAAAACCGTAATCTTCTCTGTTACTTCCTTAGGTTCTTCCACTTCTTCACTCTCAGTAATTTCTTCCACGGTTTCCGCTTCTGCCTCTGCACTCTCCGCCTTTTCTCCTGTTGTTTCTGCTTCATCCGCAGTTTCTACAACTGATTCCTCAAGCAATTCGCTTTCTGCTAAACTACTGGACTCTTCCTTTTGCAATTCTTCAGCCTCTGTTCCCACCTCTTCTGTACTCTGCATCGTACTTTCTGTCTCTGCGACAGTCTCTGTTACTGTCTGTGCGGCATTACCACAGCCAGCCAGCAGTAGGCATAAAGCAAATAATACTGCTTTCTTTTTCATGACTCCACTCCTCATAAGTTTTTTAATCATTTTATTTTTAGAATTTAAAATAACTTTCTATCCAATGGAAAAGCTGTATATTTACCTTTTCCAGTCCATATCCTCCTGCTGAAGATATGAAAACCAAAAAGGAAAATACCATTCCAAATATTACTGCCAGATAAGTACCCTTTACAAGATATAAATAACTTCCACTCTCACGCCTGCAATCCATCTCATGAAAGATTACAATAATAGCTGCTATTACAAATCCAAGCACCATATCTCCCATATATCTCTGCAGAATCCCCGCTGCATTGATATCAAATCCAGCAATTACCACAGAAGCCAGACTCAACCCTGCTATCAGCGCATTTGCTTCCTTATTATACTTTTTATAGCCTCCCAAAATCACATAAAGCAGACTCCATAAAATTGGGAAGATAGTAAAAATACCACCAAAGCAAAATTCAACCATATTTTTTCCCATATAATTTCCGCTCAGTTTGCAGGACTCTAAAAACGGATACGATGCATGAACAGCCGGCGGCTGGAATAAAAAGCTGTACAATCCCCTGAATAATCTCGAAAAATTAAATCCGCGATGATTCATATCATTACTAGTTAAACTCAGTGTTGCACCAAAATCAGTTGGAGAATCAAAACGCGCTACATTGTACCAAATAACCACACACGCAATTACAATAAAAGGCAGTAAAAAGCTAAGCACTTCCTTTATCATGCAAACGGATGGTTTTTCCACCTTTCGCAGCCGCTTACATGCCGTTTTCCGCAACATGGGAACAAATAGAATCACAAATATAATTACTGTATACAAAAGCATCTGCGGCCGGCTTCCCGCAATACATGCCATCGACAGCGATCCAAACACCAGCCAAAGCCATCTATGCTTCTGTGTCCACATAGCCCGCATCCAAAAGAAAGTCCCCAAAAATGCAAACGCATTCCCGGCTATTACAGGAATATTATAGATATCAGGCCGTTTTAAAATAAACACATAATTGGGAAGAAGGCTCACACTAACCGATAAAAGCAAATACCATACAAAAGGCACTTTCTTTCCAAATCGATGCGCAAGTTCCCACAAAACTCCAAAAATTCCTGGAAGCATCATGCAGTAAAATCCAAAGACAGCCAAATAATTCGGTAAATCCTGCCCTTTAATCAGATAATACGGTAAAAAGAATAACAGTTCCGGAATAATACCAAAATATGCATAATAATTACCATTATAAAAAGCATAATCCATACGAAACGGTATTCCCTCCGCCATCAAAGCACTGGTATCATAAGGATTTTCCTTTTCCAAAAGCGCCGGATCAGGATTACTGTCAATCACAACCGTCCCTGCTTCTAAGGAACGTGCCAGTTCCTGATACTGCATATGATGTGGAAACTGCGGATTTAACCAGGTCGGATTTGTTTGAACAATGCTCCGTGCCAATAAAATCAAACACACGATTACTCCGGCAGTTACTGCCAATTGCCATTTGCTGCCTCTTTTGCAGTTAATTTTCATAAGCGGTCTGTCTGAAAAAATCAAATACCCTAAAGAAAGAATTGCAAATAAGAGTCCAACACGAAGTATCTTAAAATCCATAGGTCGATTATCATTTGCAACAATAGAAGTAATATGTGCCTGTGCTCCCTCCGGAACCATGACAAGCACCTGAATTGTATTCACCTCTCCATAAGGATAAATATTCCGATAGCCATCATCTACGATTCCGGTTGCCACTTCATAATCTGCCAGAGGATATTCATAATAATCCCCTTCATCAGTCAGTATTACCCGGACAGTCGCCCTGTCATAATAATCCACTGTCAGATTCACATTTACATTTTTCACATCCGTATTTACCGAAACCATTTCCGTTTTATACATACCGGTTTCATCAGTTGTTCCATCCACCGCTAAAATAATCGGTTCGCAAAACATCGTTTTCCAAGTGGAAACATTAAATATAAATAGTTCTGCAAGAATTACCAAAACCAAAATAATTCCATAGGGCAGCCATTTCTTATAACAATGCTTATTTTTCAAAATAAAATCCCTCTTTCAGAAATTGCTCTCAACAACAGATTTGCTTCTTACTTTACCTAAAAAAACAAAGGGTTGTCAGAAACAGCTTTTGCTGTCGCATGACACCCCTTTTGATTATTTACTCTTTTTGGATAATAACGACTGACGTGCACCGCGTTTTGCGCCCTTATTTTCCAATTCATCCGTTACCGCATCCATACGCAGACCTGCATCAATAAAATCGCAGAATTTACAGAACGGGTAGTTTTGACGACCATCGCGGATGGCGTTTCTTACCTTCTTGTATTCTTCACTATTCCATGCATCCTTGATTGGTGTTGTATTCAAATCCGCAAGAGTTGTCACTTCAAAATTATCACAGCAGCAGATTCCCATTCTTCCATCTGGGAAAATGAAGATATCTGTAAACGGCATCAAACAAGTTTCTTTGATTATCTTTGTCGCATTCTGCTTATTTGGAGCACTACCTGCACGATTTGTTAATACTGCATCCATATAACGCATCTGAATCAATAAATCCACGTTTGCAAATTCCTCTTCATGGGATTTTGCATACTCATAAATCTCTTTTACATTATCATGAAGTTTCATATCACGACAATAATTGTTGATAATCAACTGATCCACATAAGGGATGATTGCTTTCACCTTGTCAACATCCAGTAAAAGACCATTGGATGACAGGAAAATAAAGCAATCCGGGAGCTGTTCACGACAGTATTTGTGAAACTCCACAATACGGGTATCCAGCCAAGGCTCATTGTTACCATATAAAGTCAGATGTCCTTTATAGCCCCAGTCACGCAGCTGATCAATAATCTTGTAAAATAATTCGTCCTCCATACGTTTGTAAGGACGTTTTTCCGCATTTTTATTAGCAGTACAGAAAGAACATGTACTATTACAACGATTGATTGTCTCCAAATTCACAATCAACGGCTGTGGTGCTTCTTCCTTACTCATAAAATGCTCTATATAACGCTGCTGTAACTTTCTTCTCGTTACAAACTGTAATTTTAAATAACTTTCAGATGAGAATCCTGGGAGTCTTTTCTGCATTTCCCAGCCTAATCTACCCATAAAATTATGATATGAAACTGACATAATCTGCCCTCTTCTTTCTGTATACTAGACTCAACTGTCATCTTAGCATTTCACTTGTTTCTTGTCAATGAATGGCATTTTCCAATAAAATTCGGCAAACCTTAATTTTTTATGGCAATTCATACAAATAAATTATATATGGAGATATTTCGTCGGAATAGATTCCTTTTAAAACAAGTCCCAATTCTTCCTGATTGCTTATCTTTATTCTTGAAAAAATATATCTACCCTCTAATGCTTTAAATGCAGCAGGATCAATCGCAAGACTTTCATCTGTAAGCTCCAGTTCCCGATATGGAATATAACTATTTTCCCCCGATGCAGAATAAAGATAGGCTCTTGCTCCCCAGTCATCAAAGTATGTTCTCGCCCAATCATTCGTTTGCAGCGCAGGTGCAATCACCTTCCTAAAAGCTTCTTTGTATTCCAATTCATAAAAGCCCAGATAACCGTCCAAAGTCGCAATTCCATTGAACTGCAAAACTGCCGGATGCATACCATAAGCAGCTGACCACTCACCCTCATATCCAATATCCTCTTTTATCTCTTCAAATAAATCTTCCGAGAAAAATTCTTTATAATTCAAATCCTTTACCGTTGTCCGTTTTATAATGGAATAAGCATTATAGTAACAAGTACTATAAAAATCATTGTAAGTCTGCGGCATAACCATAACGATGACAACTGCTGCAGCTGCAAGCGCATTGGCAATCCATACCCACTGTTTTTTCTGCGTATCATATAAACGCTTTAACAACAAGAACAGTAGTCCATACCATAAAAAAGGATTGAAAAAATACGTCCGGTTAAACTGAAAACCATTTAGCTGTGGAACCAGCGTAAATACAAAGTTACGAAATCCTTCACAAAAATAAATTCCATAAATCAACACATTGCCTATAATAAATGCAAAAACCAGATTACACGGGTCCATGCACAATCTTTTCCATTCCTTTTTGCGGATATAATCAATATTAATGAACACAATCCCTGCCAGACACACAGGAAGTACCAGATAAAAATGAGAATCCTGCGCATGAAAGTTCGCTTGTACAAATATATCCCACATTGCCCTGATATTTTCTGTCAAAGAATAGCTGGCCTCTATCATCTCTCCACGCATAGTTACGGTATCACTAAACAGCATTTCTTTAAACAAACGGTACTCAAAGGTCATATAGCCCGCAGCCAAAACGACACAGGATAAAGCAATCCACTTCGGAAATTTTTTATCTTTTACCCATAAAATAAGCACCGCACATACAATGTACGCCAAGATAAAAAATCCAAAATAAGAAAAATAAGAAACCAGCGGATAACAAAATACCCCAATAAACAGCCATACATTCGGTTTCAGATAAATACGGCGCAGTAAAAATACGATAAGCGGGATGGAGGCAAAACAAATCCCATATGCCGGAAAGACTGGAATTAACGCATACGCAGCTGCTACCACTAAAATTAAAGGACGATAGGTCTTATATTTTTCTCCATATACATCCTTTGCCAAAAGACAGAAGGAAAAGATTCCAATCACGATCTTTAGCGCATACCCTGTCATATAGGCCCAGAAATTCGGTAATACGTAATACA
The DNA here is from genome assembly GCA_964531805.1 of uncultured Lachnospiraceae bacterium. Taxonomy (GTDB): domain Bacteria; phylum Bacillota; class Clostridia; order Lachnospirales; family Lachnospiraceae; genus RGIG8767. The sequence goes on along the minus strand of CAZHGE010000007.1, from coordinate 47,028 downwards.
GAATATTATATAAAGAAAATTCTGATCCCAAATTATCCCTGCTGATACCTCCAAGCATGGGAATTACTGCATCCTGTGCAAAAAAAGTATCCGTATTCTTTAACATCTTAAGCTGCGTTACAAATAAATCCAGATTATCATGCACTGCAAGATAACTGTTTTCTCTGAATATTAAAAATACCGCTGCTTGTAATAAAAGTAATCCGCCAACAAAGTACAGATACCAATTTTTACTTATTGTATTGATTCGCTTTTTCATAATGTATCACTTTCTTTATATATAGAAATATTAAAATAATACCTTCTTACATTTGCCTGCTGCTGTTTTTTATTATTAAAACAACCCAAGCGCTCCTTTATAGGTATCCTCTACATATTTTTGCATCGTTTCAGACAGTAATGCATCTTTTAATATAAGAAGTTTCTCATTTTCTACATTTTCCTCTGTTGTTACTAACAACGCTGCCATGGAATTGGCACTGTTCATCTGCGGTGTTTCTTCTTTTAAAACATCCTTATGTGGCTCCAAATCACAAAGTATGGCCTGATCTGCACCCATAATACAGTAATCCGTATCCTGTAGTACATTTTTTGCCGTTTCCTCAGTGTACTCAACAAACTGAAGGTTATACTTATTTTCTACAATATCCTCTAATATAGCAGTAAGACCCACGCCTTCTTTCAATGTTATATAGCCAAGATCTTCTAAAAACAACAATGTCCTTGCTTTTTTTGTATCCTCTTGAGGAATACCTACTACTACTGTTGAGATTTTAGTTAAATCATCATTTAACGTCGAATATACTCCATATTTTTCATAACAAATCGGAGCAACCGACGTAAAAGTCGTTCCATTTACATCATTATAACTATCCAGGTAAGTCTGATGGGAAAACAGATGTGCATCTATCGTTCCGGCTAAAACATCGTGATTCATCAGCTTATGATCCGTATATGTTTTAATCTGAACATCCCATCCTTCTTTTGCCAAAATTATTTTTGCCTGAGTAAGCAGTTCATCATAGGGAGCACCGATGGTTCCAATTGTAATCGTTCCTTTATTTCCCTCTACCACAATTTCCAGTTCTTCGCCTTCAGATATATTGCTCCCCTGTTGCCCACTCTCTATAGCAATCTGCGTCTCTTCTATTATAACAGAATCCGCCATTAACGCCTCGTTTTCTTTGTTGTCAGTACAACCGGACAACAACATTAATATCATTGAGATAATAAATATCTTCGTGTATTTTCCTTTCATTTCCATAATCCTTGTTCTCATTTTTTAATCGTTTATAACAGGCACGACAACCTTTTTATTATATCATATCACGCTTATTAATACCATATTTTAATGTCAAATTTCTTTTATAAGTGTCAGTATTCTGCAAGTTATCTTTCAGAACAACACATATGTTTTGGGATTTTCTTGCAAACTTGCATTTCCTGCAAAATCACTTATTATATCTTTTATGGTTATTTTTTCCTCGTGTTTTTTCAAAAAATACATACAACTTTTTTCTCTTTTTCTTCCAACAGTCTTCTCCTGCTGTTTTATTTACGCGCCGCAATATATAACATGCGTTTTTCTAAATCGCACATCTTTACTTTTGTTTAATCACAATTAGACACGCTCCGATCATAATACAGAAATCTGAAATATTAAACACAATATGCTTTATTCGTCCAGGTAGCTTGGGAAAATTCAAATAATCCACTACATAGCCTCTATTAATGCGGTCGTATGTATTGGAATATGCTCCGCCCAGCAAAAGAGCAAGCCCAACACGCAGTTGTTTCTTTCCATAACGCGTAAATGTAAGTATATACAACACCGTCAATCCCAAAGTCAACAAAATGGATAACATTTTTACAACAAACGGCTTTTTATCGCCGCCATTTAAAAATGCACCATAATTATGATAAGTGGTAATCTGAATACTTCCGTTCAAATATTCTTTATTTTCCGTATTTTCCTCTCTTTTTTGCTTAACAAAAGTCTCAAAAGCAAAAATAGCTGTGGTTAATAAAATTGAACGCATAGTTTCCCTTTCTTTTCCCAATACTATTTTCATCTATATCGTTCAGCCAATTGGCGTTTGGATTAAAAACAGAATAGGAGTCGATTATGAATAGCATTTCTACTTCATTACAAGACAATATTAACACGCTTAATGAACTTTTACCACTGTCTAAAAGTTTCGACCTGTTAACAAGAAGGATTGAACTTTGTCATTTGGACAGTTTTTTTATTGGAATCAACGGTTATTGTGATGACCGTGTTCTCCATACTATTTTCACCGACTTACAAGCGATGGATTTTTCTCAGGATGCAGCATCCAATAACAGCAAAGAACTAATCGAAAAACTCACATATGCCTTTCCAGTAGGACAGGTTCAGCATTACCCGGACTTCGAGCCACTGATCCGGAACCTCTTAAGTGGCACCATCCTGCTATTTTTCGAGGGAATCAATGAAGGATTTACTATTGATATCCGTGAATATCCGGCAAGAAGTATTGAACAGCCGGAAAACGAAAAAGTCATTCGTGGTGCAAAGGATGGTTTTGTAGAAACTCTTTTGTTTAATGCAAATTTAATACGCCGCCGCATCCGTTCTCCCAAACTCACATTCGAGATTTTTTCCGTAGGAAGCCAAAGTAAGAGCGATGTATCCATCGCCTACGTTGATGGCGAAGCTGATCCGGAATTATTAAATGCACTTCGAGACCGTCTGAAAAAAATCGATGTTGCAGCTCTTACCATGGGAACCAAAAGCATGGAAGAGCTAATTATACCACACAAATGGTATCATCCGCTTCCTTCCTTATTCCGCACCGAACGTCCCGATGTCGCATGCAGTTATCTTTTAGAAGGATATGTCCTTCTTATGGTAGACACAACACCATCCGTATTAGTATTACCCTGTAGTGTATTCCAGTTTTCCCAAAGTCCGGAAGATTATTATAAAACACCATTAGTAGGAAATTATATCCGATTTTACCGCTTTCTGTGTGGAATTGTCAGTTTGTTTCTATTACCGGTATTTTTATTGCTGGCATCCAATTCTCAGCTGCTTCCTCCAGGTGTTACACTGCTGCCCACAGGGGAAATTTCACCCATACGGCTTTTTATTTATGTCTTGTTTGCAGAAATTGCCTTAGATTTGTTTAAATACTCCTCATCCCATACTCCTTCGGGATTTTCAGGCTCTTTTGCCATTATTGGCGGTCTTCTTATCGGAGATGTCGCCGTAAAATTAGAATGGGCAAGCAGCGAAATTATTTTCTATGCTGCAGCAACTGTTTTAGCCTCATTGTCACTGAGCAGCATTGAATATTCGGACGCCATCCGCATGTACCGGCTGTTCCTACTACTCTGTACTGGCTTTTTCGGTCTTCCAGGTTTTTGTATTGGCTGTGCCCTGGTGTTCCTATCCATTGCCACTACACCGGGCGCATTTGGAAGAAGTTATTTTTGGCCCTTGTTACCATTTAATTGGAAAGCATTACGCACGCTCCTTTTCCGTTTTCCAACAAAATATAAACAACCGCCTCAAATATGGAATCACCGGGGCAGAAAGTAACTTTTTTGACGCCACTCACCATGAGTAGGTAAACGCCAAACGCTACCCACCATGGGCAGGCAAATTCCAAATGCTGCTCACCATGAGTAGTTAAAAGTTCAATATCCATTAGTTATTTCGTAATTTAACAAACGTACCATAAAGGTCCAAGCGTCCATATCCCCAAATTCGATTGGGATATGAATCAGATAGTTCTCTTTTTGCACCACGGATAAAATAATTTTTTAGTTCCTGACTGCGTATAAAAGGAGCATTTCCATCGATTACTGCCCACTGCATAAACTGTGCCGCTGCTCCCGCTGTTATTGCAGCGGACAAAGATGCCCCTGTATACGATGAAATCCGTGGTGTCTGCCCAAGCCGATTTCCCGCTATGGTAATATTCACTCCCGGCGCTGCCAGATCCGGTTTAATCTGTCCTTCTCTGCTGTAACCTCTGCCTGAATTCTGATATATGCTATTATCAAAACTGTTGTAAGTTGCAACTGTAATGGCATCCGAGACATAGGACGGAGCTGTCAGTGTAATATTGGGGCTGGGTTCCAGAAAATATACTGGTTGTTCCAAAAAATTAGTGATAGGCAGCCACGCATCAAAACGTGAATTTGGTGTACTGCTCGTATCACTTATCCCCACTGTCCATATGCCTGGCGTAGGCCTTTCAAAACGCAAAAGTACCAGCGCATCCCCCGAACCCTGGGCAATATATTCGTTATATACTGTAATAACAGTATCCTCAAACACAAACCGGTACCGCAAATTCTCCTGAAATAAAACCGATACCGGTGCTACATATTCCCCTCCCGGTGTTCGTATGGAAAACGAAATATCTGTTGGTGCCGATGTCCATATTTGTAAAAGAAATCCTTCCACACCTTCTGACACAAAAATTTCCATATTTTCCATCTCTGTTCTGTTTTCTGAAGATGGTACAGTAAAACTGCCTGCAAAATGATGGGATGCGTTCCCTTCATTTCCACCAGTTATCACCATAACACGACTTTGAGAGGACGCTATCGTATTCAAATATCTTGAAAAAACACCATTTCCCTCATGATCTCTGTAATTAGACCCCAGTCCCAGACAAAAGACAACCGGCCTTTGAAACGCTCTGGCAAAAGAATCCAAATATTTTATTGCCATCATAATATCGCTCGAAGCATATGCCGGAACCGAATCCGGAATCTGATAATACTCCCGTAAGTATTCTTTTGTTGGTTTTAGTTTTACCACTATAATATCTGCATCATATGCTGGCGACAAATATCCTGCGCCCCCTTCTATCCTGCTGCCTGCCGCCAAAGCGGACATCCTGGTTCCATGTCCATCTTCATCCACTGTTTTTACATATTCTCGGGGATTTTCTGAAAGAAGAGCCTCATTAATCTCTTCCCTCGTATATTCTGTTCCGATTACAAATCCCTCCGGTGGTTCTCCATCCTGCAGGGTCTGGTCCCATATTGCTAAAATCCGGCTGGTGCCATCTTCTCTTTGAAACACTCTGTTTTCAAAATTGATACCGGTATCTGCAAAAGCTAAAATCACACCCCTGCCAGTCAAATCTAAAGCCGCATCCTGTACCTGCGTAATGCCCGATGCCACCAAAGGATCCGGATCAAACAAGATGCCTTGTACAGACTGAGACACTCCACTCCCCCTCTGGACAAGCATGTCCGGTTGTGTCAAATCATTCTGTACAGTACCTCCTTCATCCTGCTGTAACCCCAGCAAATCTGGAAAGTAATGATAATCCAGAGATAATAAACTTATATCCGGCATTTGATTCCGATTAATAGATATAACCCCAAATCCATCACTGATTTCCTGATAGCAATAATCCAAATCCTCCCTGTACCTGCTGAATATTTCATCCAATGGAAAATCAATTACCCAATCTACATAATCTTCCGACAATATTTTCTCTTTACAACTAAGTGCCATAACATACCTCCAGCTATGCTTCCTCTTTATCATATGCAGCCAGTTCTTATTTGTAAAAAAAGCCAGAACACCATAAATGATGTCCTGACTTTTTATCATCCATTATTCTTCATTTCCCCGAATATCAATAACCGGACCTCCGGTTCCTTCGATGTATTCGCGTGTGATGGTAACACGACCGATATTATCATCCTTTGGAATCTCATACATGATATCTAACATAAATTCTTCGATAATTGCGCGAAGCGCTCTTGCACCAGTATCTTTTTCCAAGGCTTTTTCTGCGATTGCCTCTAAAGCGCCATCATCAAATTCCAGTTTCACCTCATCCAGTTCCAATAATTTCTGATACTGTTTCAAAATTGCATTTTTCGGCTCTTTTAAAATCTCAATCAGCATCTCTTTGGTCAATCCTTGAAGCGAGTAGATAATCGGAAGCCGGCCAATGAATTCCGGAATCATACCAAACTTCTTAAGATCTTCCACGGTCACTTTTTCTAAAATATCTTTATCTTTGTTATATTTATCTTTTAAATCTGCGCCATATCCAATTCCTGTATTCTTGTGCAGACGCTGTTTGATGATTTCTTCTAAATCCGGAAATGCACCGCCGCATATAAATAAAATATTACGCGTATTGACCGTTGTAAGCGGTACCATGGCATTCTTACTCATGGCCCCAACAGGAACTTCCACATCTGCCCCTTCTAACAAGCGTAACATTCCCTGCTGTACGGACTCACCGCTGACATCACGGGAATTACTGTTCTGTTTCTTGGCAATCTTATCAATTTCGTCAATGAATACAATTCCCTGTTCGGCACGTTCTACATCATTATCCGCCGCTGCCAAAAGTTTTGATATTACGCTTTCAATATCATCACCAATGTAACCAGCTTCTGTTAAAGAAGTGGCATCCGCAATCGCAAGCGGAACATTTAAAATCTTAGCCAATGTTTTTACAAGATATGTCTTACCACTCCCTGTAGGTCCTATCATCAGCATATTGGATTTTTCAATTTCAATCTGATCCATAGTTCCAGTTGCCACACGCTTATAATGATTGTAAACCGCTACAGAGATTACTTTTTTTGCGTGTTCCTGACCAATTACATATTCATCCAGCATGGCTTTTATCTTATGTGGAGCCGGAATATCTTTTAGTTCAATCAAAGGCTTAGAATTCTTCTTTTTCTTCTTCACACGGGTTCTGTTACTTCCTCCAAATCCCTCCTGTAAATCAGAAAGGTTCACAAAACTGATATTAGGGAATCCGCCAAACGGGAAACCACCCTGATGTGTCTTTTCTTCTGTCTCATCATCCATTTCATCATCAGACACAATGTCATCACTTTCTTCTGTAGAAGTTTCTATATTTTCATCATCCTCATTCGTCAACACTTCTATTTCTTCAGAATCCGTATTTTCATTATCCAATGCAGTTTTTACTGTCTTCCCTTCTTCCTCAGCGTTATCCACTTTCTTTTTAGAAGGTGTCTTATTTGTATTCTGCATAAAAGAAGGCGGTACCATTCCCATTCCCGGAAACATACCATTCATATCCATATTCGTCATGGTCTCCATTGTTTTATGCATACAATCATCACATACTGTTATATTGCTGGGAAGGTGAAACATTCTGCCCGCTTTACTTTCCGGTCTGCGGCAGAGGATACACACTTCTTCATAATCTTTATCCTGATAATCTGACATTTCTTTTTCTCTCCTATTTCTTTTGCTGTCTTTGCATTAGTATGCACGACAATAATCTGCAAATCACAGCCCGTTAGGCTATCTTCTATATAATACCGTTTTTTTCGCAACAAAAAAAGGTTTATCTTATAAAATTATCATAAAATAATCGCATAAAATTAAATACAAACCGCATAAAAGAAAAGTGAGCAGATAAGTACCTGCCCACTTTTATAATTACTATACTCTATAAATTACCAAATCCACTAATTATCTTCTACCTGTTGGTTCAGACTTAACAGCCTCTCCCAGCACAACCGTAAGTGTCTGTTCTTCATAATCGCCATTGTTCGCACGCATGATGGTTACTTCTACAGATTCTCCGATTTCATAATACTCCAAATAGCCCTGTAAATCCTCCATACTTCCAACACCACTGCCATCAAATGCCGTAATAATATCTCCATTTAACATACCAGCCTGTGCTGCTGCTGTGCCTTCATATACCTGCGTTACATATACGCCCATTGGCATACCATACATATTTGCCACATCCGTAGTAACATTGATTCCAGAAATTCCAAGATATCCTTTCCGCTCTTCTGCTACTTTATCCTTGGTCTCGCGCATCATAAGTGTCTCAATGATTGGTTCAGCAGAAGAAATCGGAATCGCATATCCCATTCCTTCAATGGCGCTTCCTCCAATCTTGTTAGAATTAATACCAATCACTTCACCCTTTACATTTAGCAATGCACCACCTGAATTTCCTGGATTGATTGCTGCATCCGTTTGAATCAGTTTACCTGTCGTAGAGCCATCCTCTGAAATCTCAATCTGGCGGTCTAACGCGCTAATTACACCCGTTGTTACAGATTGTCCATAACCCAACGCATTTCCAATTGCAATAGCAGGTTCTCCCACCTTCAAGGAATCCGAATCCCCTAGTTTTGCCAAGCTAATTGCATTCTTGGTATCAGCATCTAAACTTTCTAATTTTACAGCAATAACCGCAAGGTCCATATTTGAATCTGCACCTTTTACCTGTGCATCTGCTACCGTATCATTAATAAATTGTACCTTTAACGAATCTGCTGCCTGTACTACATGATAATTTGTTACAATCAAAAGTTCCTCTTCATTTTCATTGACAATAATGCCGGAACCACTGGACTGCGCTTCGCTGGAATAACTCTGTCCCCAAAAACTGGTAGTTTCCGTATAAATATTGGTAATAGAAACAACCGCCGGCATTACATTTTCAACAACCTCCGTCACATCCGTTACTACTGTTGTAACCGTCTGAGTAGAAGTCATATCAATTCCAGAATCACTGACTTCAGCCGGCTCTTCCTCTATAATAGGAACCACTTCCTCTTCCACCGTCACTTCAGCACGTGGATCATTCATACCAGTTGCCATATTTACAAAAAAGAACGCAACACCTGCACTAATACCAAAAAATACGCCAAGCGCAACAACAGCCAATGCCTTTTTTAGGAATCCTCCGGATTTTTTTGGCTTCTTCACCGGTTCCTCTGGAATATAACTTCTATCCACTCTGTTGGCATTCACCATGCGGTATGTGCCGTCCTGATTACTCTCCACATTCCTAAAAGTCTCCTGAGACTGTGTATGGTAATCGTTTGGATATTGATTGTTTGAATAAGAATATCTTTCATAATCCATATCGTAAACACCTCTTTTTCTTTTGATAGGCACAGTATAATCGATAATTGTGTCTTTTGTGTGTTTAAATTATATAAAAATCGTGAATTAATTCCACATTTTACATGTTATTCATATTTTTATTCTACCGTAACAGACTTCGCAAGATTTCTAGGCTTATCTACATCGCAGCCCTTTCCTACTGAAACATAATAAGCAAATAACTGGAGCGGAATAATAGCCAGAGAATCCGTAAAGAATGGATTGGTTTCCGGAATATAAATCACATAATCCGCTGCTTTTTCAATCTCTGTGTTTCCAACAGTCGTTACTGCCAGCACAAAAGCACCTCGTGATTTTACTTCTACAATATTACTCAGTGTTTTTTTATAGAGAGCAGGCTGTGTAGAAACTGCCGCTACAAGTGTTCCATCTTCAATAAGGGAAATCGTTCCGTGTTTCAATTCTCCTGCTGCATAAGCTTCCGAATGAATATAGGAAATTTCTTTTAATTTCAACGAAGCTTCTAACGAAATAGCATAGTCAATCCCACGTCCAATAAAGAAAATATCCTTAGCCGCAATATAACGGTTGGCAAAACGTTGGATTCGTTCTTTGTTATTCATAAGCAGCTCAATCTGCTGTGGAAGACGTTTTAAATCCTCCATATACTCCGCCAGTTCTTCCTTGCTAATTTTGCCTCTTACATCTGCAAATTTTAAAGATAACAGATACAAAGCAATTAACTGTGCAGAGTATGCTTTTGTCGTTGCAACGGAAATTTCCGGTCCTGCCCACGTATACATTACGTTGTCTGCTTCTCTGGCAATCGAACTTCCCACCACATTTACAATCCCCAGAACCCTGCATCCACGGCTCTGTGCCTCTCTCAGTGCTGCCAATGTATCCGCTGTTTCGCCTGACTGACTGACTACTACCACCAGTGAATTTTCATCTAAAATCGGATCACGGTAACGGAATTCACTAGCAAGATCTACTTCTACCGGAATTCTTGCAATTCCTTCCATAACATATTTTCCAGTCATGGCTGCATGATAAGCAGAACCACAGGCAACCATATAAATGCGGCTGAGATGACAAATTTCTTCATCTGTCAGCCCCAATTCTTCAATAACAATCTGTCCATCCTTGATTCTGGGACTCATAGTATCAGTCACAGTCTTAGACTGCTCATACATTTCTTTTAACATGAAATGCTCATAGCCGCCCTTTTCCGCTGCAGAAGCATCCCATTCGATGGTTACTGCTTCTTTTTCAAGTTCTTCTTCATCCACTGAATAAAAATGCAGACTGTCAGAAGTCATACAGGCAACTTCCTGATTTTCCACATAATATACATTACGGGTATATTTTAAGATGGCAGGGACATCTGACGCGATAAAACAGCCGTCTTCACTTTTTCCTACAATAAGGGGACTGTCCTTACGCACCGCATATAATGTATCTGGATGGTCGGCAAATAAAATCCCCAGTGCATAAGAGCCTTCTACACGATGAAGCACTTTCGTAATGGCTTCTAATGGATTTCCCTTATAATAATAATCCAGCAAATGAGCCACTACTTCTGTATCTGTCTCAGACAAAAAAGTATAGCCCCGTTTAATCAACTTATTTTTCAAAGGAATATAGTTTTCGATAATACCATTGTGTACAACAGCAATCGTTTCTTCACTATTATAGTGCGGATGTGAATTTACATCACTTGGAGCTCCGTGGGTTGCCCATCTGGTATGGCCAATTCCTAATAGTCCTGGCATAGTACGACCGGCATGTGTCAACTCTTCCAGCACCTTTAATCTTCCCACTGATTTTTCAATCTGAATATGACCCTCGTTAAAAACAGCCATTCCCGCAGAGTCATAGCCTCTGTATTCCAGTTTTGACAAGCCATCTAAAATAATAGGTGCCGCCTGCTGTTTTCCTACATATCCAACGATTCCACACATAAATTTTTTCTCTCCTTTTTATTTCCAATACAATGGGCTCATCGTACATTTCATGATCAGCCAGTTTGGAAGGTGTTTATACATTTTCCCCAACCGGTATCCTATGTATTTGCAACCGGTGGTATAGATATATGCCGGGATTTCTTTTCCTGCTCCAGCAGCCTTTAACTTAGCAATTGTATCCTTTACCATACGAATGCCTTCTGATTCCGAAGATATTCCTTCAAAAATTTCCGGATGTTCTGCCTGGGATACGCCAAGGTCAAAATTGCGATGAAACTGCTGCTTACCCGAGTAGTTGTGAGAATGAATCACACAGGCGTCTGCTGCGTAAGCAATTCCATACCCCTCTCTGATCACTTTTGCCGCATAAATCATATCTTCATTAAAAATAGTTTGATTTACAAATCCCTTTAATTCTTTGAAAATACGTGCATTATAAGCACAACACACATTGGAACAGAAATAGGTTTTTATACCAAGTTCTTCTATATCCTTGTGAGTCTTAATCCGGTTTTTAGCCGGATAATTAAATTCCCTTGTCAGACGTTCTGTTACCGTTGCATCCTCTGCCGGAAGCTGTCTGGCATAGGAACAGGCAATTTTCGAATCAGAAAGCGGCGCTATCAATTTTTCAATCAAAGTCTCATCCTGCGGAAGTGCATCCTGTGTCATAAAAACAATTACATCCGCTTCAGATCTGGCTGCACCTGCATTTCGGGTTCTTCCATGATCAAACTCTTTTTTCGACAAATGATGAATCGAAAGTTTGTTATGTTCAGCAAGAAAACGCGTTCCAATATGAAGTGCCTCCATATATTTTTCTTCCGTATTCATGACAATGATTTTGTTAACCGGAACCGTCTGTCGTTCTAACAAATCCACTAATTTTTTAAATGTCTCATCCGGTTTATAAGTAGGTATTAAAACATCTATTAACATATTCATCCCCCAGCAAGGCAAAAAGAGAGCCTGATGGAAGGCCCTCTTTGGCATTTATCTTTTTTGTACAATAAACAATTGTAAAACTTCTTCAACTTTGATTTATTCAGATACTCCTGAATACCCTGTATCCGAAGCAATCTTCTCACTATATGACTGTACCTGCTTTGATACTGCATAATCCGGTTCATTAAATAAGAACTCATGAAGCATTTCAACATTCTGCGCAAGGTTATTTGGAATAACACAACTTCCCTTTCCGCCAACCTTACCTGTTGCACGATGGGATTCAAACGGGAATCCATCACTTCCTGCAATATTATATTTGGTTACATTTGAAAGCATGCCAACCATTTCATCCACATCAAGCGAAGTCGCTACATGTGGCAGCACTTCATCTAAAATTTGATTCAAATCACCTACAGACGCCTGTTTTGCCTGCTCCATAACAGAAGCCAGCACTTCTCTCTGACGCTCAGCTCTTTCAAAGTCATTCCCAACGTGGCGGATACGACAGTAAGCAGTTGCCTGAAGACCATTCAATTTCTGATAACCAGCTGATTTTACTGCTGTATAGTCTTTACCTTCAGTTGCTGTAAATGTCTGACCATCGGATGTAGTACCCACCATACTGATCTGGTAATTATTCAAATGTGAAATTTCCGCTTCTGAAACATCTACATAAACACCGCCCAATGCATCAATTACATCAGTAAGTCCATCAAAACCAATCGTTACATAGTCTGTAATATTAAGGTCCAGGTTCATATTTAACATGATAATTGCCTGCTCAGGACCTCCCTTTGCATAAGCAGAGTTACATTTGTTATAACTGTCATTACTTAAATTCAAATACGTATCACGATAAACCGAGCACAACTTAATATCGCCAGTATCTTCATTGATTGATGCAATGATAATAGAGTCGCTTCGTGTACCCTTTCCAAGATCTCCTTCACGGGAATCCACACCGAATAATGCGATATTATGATATCCTTTTAATGCCTCATTATTTACTACATTTTCATTTAATTCTGTCGTAATATTATCTTCATCTACTTTGATTTTCTGAATATTGTCTGTTTTTAATACGGTGTAAAGAACTGCTACCAATACCGCTAATACTAAAATCTCAACAATAAAAAGAATAATTCTTTTCTGCTTCTTTTTTGCTCTTCTTGCCGCAGCGGCACTGGATTTTCCTTTTTTTCTTGTCTGATTTGTTGCCATTACCTTTCTCCTAATCGTTAATAGGCATTTTCATTGATAAAGCCTTTAAATATAGTTAAAAACATAATCTTAAAATCAAAACCCATTGTCCAATTCTCGATATAATATAAATCAAAATCAATTCTTCGACGAATGGAAGTGTCACCTCGGTAACCATTTACCTGCGCCCATCCAGTAAGTCCCGGACGTACCTGATGTTTAATCATATAACGAGGAATTTCTTCTTTGAACTTCTCGACAAACTGTGGCCTTTCCGGACGCGGTCCCACTATGGACATATCTCCACGCAGAATATTAAATAACTGTGGAAATTCATCAATGCTGGTTTTGCGTAGGAATTTACCCACCTTCGTCACACGGGGATCATCCTTGACTGTCCAGCCCTTTTTCTCTTCTCCAGGTTCCTGCATACGCATGGTACGGAATTTATACATATTAAATGTTTTATTATGCCTTCCCACTCTTTCCTGCTTAAATATAACAGGACCTTTACTGGTTGTTTTTACAATAATTGCTATCACAATAAGGAACGGGGATAAAACCACGATTCCACAAAACGAACCTACGATATCCACTACTCGTTTTGCAAACGCATTCAAAGTATTAGAAAGTGGAACATAACGGATATTAATAAGTGGAAGTCCCATCAAATCTTCCGTATATGGTTTATTCGGAATCAGACTGTTATAGTCCGGAATAAATTTCGTATGAACACCAGATTTTTCACATAATGCTACAATTTCTTCCAAATGATCATAATCTGCCAAAGATAACGTGACTGCAATCTCATCTAACACACTGACAGGTAAAATCCCCGTCAGATTATCAAGCGTACCAATGACCTTTACACCACGATATGCCGTGCCCCTTGGTACATGATTATCCAAAATACCCCTGATTACATATCCCCACTGGGGATTGGTATTGATACGGTCAATATATGCTTCTGCGGCACGGGAATATCCCACCAACAGAATATATTTCAGATTATACCCTTTTTTACGAAAAGCACGCAGCAAATACCGGATGAAGCATCGTACTAACAAAGTTAAAATGATATTTACACAGAAAAAAATAAAAATTAACGCACGGGAGAAATCCTGAATCTTAAATGCGGTAAGCGCCACCATGAATGCTACTGCTCCCATGGCGTTAGCTTTAAATACATTAATAATCTCCGTCTCTACACTTTGAGCACGCTTTGGCGTATACATTTTGTTCATATAATACAAAATGATATAAACCGGAACAACAAAATAAAGCGCAGCAAAATAGAATCCCATTGAATGTGCGCCTTTGGATTTATCTGCAAAAGGTCCTTCAAACTTTAAATACCAGGAAAGCATATAAGAACCTATTATGACCAGTGCATCGATCAGCAGATGCAGTCTATTAAAGTATTTTTGATTGTCCTTGATCATAATGCCACCCTGCTTTAAATACTATCAAATATCTTACAATAATATCCCGCAAAGTACAACTTAAAAAAATCTTAAGCATCAAAATATTGCTAATATCTTTGTTATTTTACAAAATATTTTCCGCTACGTCAAATCAGACTAACTGCAGCCTCTATATTAAATATGTTTATCCTAGCAAACGGCGGCAGATATTCCATAGAAGCTCTGCTTCAATTCTCAGATAGTTCAGTAAATACTTCCATTTAAATCGTACTTTGTTTTTTCTTCCCTCTTTTGAAAAATAGAGTTTGAATCCATTCACTATACCCTTACAGTAAGTATAACCATATCCTTTTTTTACAAAGAAGGCAATTTTTGTTAAAAAACCCAGCAAAAGGAATGGAAAATTCAATATAATCTGCAACAATGGCATATTCTTTAAAATCAAATAAATACTGTTCCTTGAGGACAGATTGACCTTAAATTCGTTATATCTGGATCCAGAAAATCCACTTCCAGCATGATAACAAATTGCAGATGGCTCATAAAAATTTTCATAGCCATGAATTTTCGCACGATACCCAATATCCACATCCTCTAAATACGCGAAGTGGTTTTCATCAAATATGCCAATTTCGTTTAACACATCCATCCGGTAGATGACTGCCCCTCCACAGCTGGAAAAAATCCGTGCAGGCTTTGTATAGTTTTCTGCCGCTTTTTTTCCTTTTCCAAGAGCAAATGCCCAGCCAAGAGCACAATACAAATCCCCCGCACCATCTAAAAGAGTTGGGTCCTGCATCATAAGCATTTTGGCACTAACTGAAAACGCTTTATCTTTATTGACTAAAGCATCTTCCATCTGCTTCACAAAATCCGGTTCCACGGTCGTATCATTGTTCAAAAGAAGGGCAAACGGCGTCCTGGTCTGCTCCAATCCTCTGTTTACTGCCGGAGCAAATCCCGTATTTTCAGACAAAAATACCGCCTCTACCTGTGGAAACTCCTCTTTTAAAAAATCCACGCTGCCATCCGTCGACCCATTATCCACTACAATCGTGTGAAAATCAGATGGCTGACACTTTGCTAAAGATGTCAAACACTGTCTTAAATATTCTTTTCCATTATAATTTGGTATGATGACAGTGGTCTTCATAAGTTACCTCTTTTTCTTTTCAAACATAGGATCATATAAAATGGTATACCCTTTTTTTCGTACATATTGACAAATCTCATCACTCTTGGACACTAAATTTAGATTTAACTTTCTTTCTTTCGACATTTCTTCTTGTATTTCCAGACGAATCACAGCATTATCTAAATCCACCAGTTCACAGTCCTGCGCAAGCACATTCCGATGCAGATAACCACTGAATTTCACATGTAACCCAGTATATGGGCATATACCGCCTTCATTTTTAATTCCACCCGTTATTTTATTGTTTTTCTTCACACTTCCAGCAACAATTCCCACATCTTTACGGACAGCAAAAATATCCTCAGCTGTTTCTCTTCCATAAACCACTCTGTAAAAACCATTGTGCTTGGTATGGGATACGGAAACCGGGATCTGATTCACTAAAATGCCCTGCTGTGTTTTTTCTACCAGACATCCTTCTTTTTGTAAAAACACTTCTATTGCATCCTGTACTGCTCTTTTCCCAGCCTCATAGGCATACATCTTACTTCTTGGATTTGCGGCAGTCGAGGCTTCATGGCAGCGCCAATGGTATAAAACCTTATCAACATGTAATATTTCATCCTGTAGTTCTTTATAGAGTACTGCCCTAAGCACTAAATCAAAATCCTGAGCTCCGTCATACTCTCCTCTGAACTGTAATTTTTTGATTAACTCTGTTTTCATCACTAAAAAGTGACAAATATAGTTATTTGACAGCAACAAGTCCCAGTTAAATCTTGGTTTAATATTTGGCTCATAGTAATTTTTCCCACTACTATCACACTTATCTTCATCCGAATACACAAATGCTGCTGTTTTACCTTCTATGGATGCCTTTTCCAGAATAGAAGCCATTTCAAACAGCGCATTCGGTGTCAGGAAATCATCATGGTCCAATAATCCTACATAATCTCCGGAAGCAAACGCTAATGCTGCATTGGTATTTTCCGAAATCCCTGCATTTTTTTCCAAACGATGATATTTTATACGCTCATCCGAATAAACAGACACTGTATTCTGTACCACATCACTTTTGGAAGCATCTGCCAATATCAGCTCCCAGTTTGAATACGTCTGGGCAAGAACAGAATCAATCATTTCCTTTGCATATTCCGGCTTGGTCTCATACATGGGCACCAAAATGCTGAATCTGTATGCATTTGTAAACGATACCTTCCGCTGTTTTTCCAGTTCTTCTTCCGACAATGATTCATAGCGATAGCCTTTATCCGGATACAAGTCACTATTTTCGGCATATAGACGTTCTCTTACTGCATAATAAGTGTTAAATATGCCGTTTTTCTGCAGATAGTACCATGTTTTTTTCAAATTTGCTAATTGAAACATGTTTCCCTCTGTTTTTGATATTTTCTATAACCCCTAAATGTGTAAAACACTTTCCTACGGTTACACCGCTGCTGTTTCCTTTAAGCACGCAGCCAGATTCGCATTCTTCACTTCTGCTTCTTCTAAACTACTGCCTTTTACACCCATATAAAACTTAATCTTTGGCTCTGTTCCCGATGGTCTTGCACAACACCAGGAATCCTCTGTCAGGTCAAAGTATAATACATTGGATTTTGGAAGATTTGTCTCGCTTTCTTCTCCAGTTGCCAAATTAACCACTTTGCCACTCTGATAATCACGTACAGCAAGCACCTTTAAATCACCAAAGGCCTTCGGCGGATTCTGTCTAAGACCATCCATAATCGCTGCAATCTGTTTAGAACCATCGATTCCTTTTAAAGTTACGGTGTACAGATCTTCTTTAAAATATCCATATTTCTCATACATTTCCAGCATCTGGTCCCATACAGTCTTACCCTGTTTTTTACACCACGCTGCCACTTCACATAAACACATAACTGCAACTACTGCATCTTTATCACGCGCATGTGTTCCTGCCAGACAGCCATAGCTTTCTTCCAACCCAAATACATAATTGTTAGAACCACTCTGCTCAAAGAACTTAATCTGCTCTCCGATAAATTTGAAACCAGTCAGCACTTCAATTAATTCTACATTATAGTCTTTTGCAATCACGTCAGCCATATTAGTGGTAACAATAGTCTTAACCAATGCAGGATTTACCGGCATCGTTCCAGTTAAAGTCCGTTCTCTTAAAATATATTCTGCAATGAGCATACCGGACATATTACCAGTAAATGGAACATATTCACCACTTGTTGTATCTAACGCATAAATTCCAAGTCTGTCCGCATCCGGATCTGTTGCTAAAACAATATCTGCATTTTTTTCTTTTGCCAGCTTAAGAGCCAGTGTAAATGCATCCGGATCTTCCGGATTCGGATATTTTAATGTCGTAAATTTAGGATCCGGCATTTCCTGCTCCGGCACTACGTATACTTTTTTAAAGCCAAGTTCTTTTAAAATTCGTCTTACCGGAACATTTCCAGTTCCATTAAATGGCGAATATACTATCGTAATGTCCTCAGCCATTTCTGTAATGACTTCTGGATGAATAATCTGTTTTTTCAATTCTGCCATATAAGCATCATCTATTTCTTGTCCGATTACCTGATACAGACCAGCCTTTATGGCATCTTCTTTGGCCATCGTCTTAACCGTGTGGTAATCCGTCACATTTTTCACTTCTGTAATGATTTCTTTATCCTTTGGCGCTGTAATCTGTGCACCATCCTCCCAATATACCTTATATCCGTTGTATTCAGGTGGGTTATGACTTGCTGTAATTACAATACCGGAAATACAGCCAAGTTTGCGAAGGGCAAAGGATAATTCCGGTGTAGGACGCAGGGCATCAAATACATATGCTTTAATCCCATTCGCAGCCATACATAATGCTGCTTCCTGCGCAAATTCAGGCGACATAAAACGGGAATCATATGCTATTGCAACGCCTTTGTCCGCCCCGCCCTGTTTTACAATATAATTCGCAAGTCCCTGAGTTGCTTTACGAATGGTATATACATTCATACGGTTCGTTCCAGCACCAATTACACCGCGCAATCCACCCGTACCAAATTCCAATTCTCTGTAAAAACGGTCCTCAATTTCTTTTTCATCTGTTGCAATCGACTTTAATTCTTCCTTTGTTGCCACATCAAAATAAGAATCATTTAACCAAAATTCATATTCTTCTCTATAGCCCATGCTCATTCTCCTGCCATCTTTCTTTCATATATTTTACAACTCATTTATGATTCTATTTTAAGCGAATAATCACTTCTATCCAACGAAAAGTTCACATTGTAATAAGGATCTCCCTTTTGAAGCACATCCTTCCATTTTTCGCGGAAACGTTCGGACTCCCTGTTATATCGCTGTGCTTTTTCTCCCTGGTCATCCAGTCCTCTGGAAATAGACTCAAAATGATAGAGTTCTGCGAACGGAGTAAATACGTTCAGATAACCTCTTTCACGTAATTTCAAGCAAAAATCCACGTCATTTAAGGAAATCTCAAAATTAGTATCCAATCCTCCCACTTCTGTAAAGAGATGTTTTTTCACCATCAGGCATGCTCCGGTTACCGCACTGACATTCTGTGTGTAGCAGAGTCTTCCCATATAACCAAGATTTTCCCTGCTCTGTCCATAATGAGTATGTCCCGCTGTACGATGGGCACCAAGTCCAAGTACAACACCTGCGTGCTGAATGGTCTTATTTCCATAATAAAGTTTGCCGCCTACGGCACCCACATCCTTACGCTGGGCATACATGAGTAGTTCTTCCATCCAATTTACTGTAATAACCTGGGTATCGTTATTTAACAGAAGCAGATATTCTCCATCTGAATACTCCGCTCCCAGATTGTTAATCGCGGAATAATTAAAACCGCCATGGTAATTCACAATTTTAACTCTTCCATCATTTGACTTTACAAAACGTTCTTCTTTTTTGTATTTTCCATCCGTTAATTCTTTATAATAAGCAAAGATTTCTTCCGTTTCACTATTATTTTCCACGACAATAATCTCATAATTATCATATGTAGATTTCTCACGAATAGAGGTAATACATCTATTTAAATCTTCCACGTGATCCTTATTTGCAATTACAATGGAAATCTTTGGATTGCCAATAATTTCATAACTGACTTTAAAAATAGTCTCAAAGGCCCGTGTTCCTGTAATCTTAAAATGCTGATATCCATGAGTGCGCAGATGATCTGCTACCGCGCCTCTTGCCGCTTCAATTGCATAGGACTTCGCTGAAATATCAGATGCTACACTGCCCGCATGGGAACGCCAATAATACAAAAGTTTGGGGATATGCACGACTTTCTGCGCTTTATCCGTCAAACGCAGAATCATATCATGATCCTGACTGCCGTCAAACTGCTTGCGGAACAATTCCATACCTTCTAACAATTCCTTTTTAAAACAACTGAAATGGCAGATATAATTATTGGCACGAAGATTGTCAATCGCATAATCCGGCTTAAAATGCAGGGTAATCATATTATCAATGCTGCCATCCTTGAAGGTGGTCTCATCACAATACAAATAGTCTGCACTCTGTTCATTAATTGCCTTTACATATTCAAACAGCACACATGGATGCAGAACGTCATCATGATCAAAAAGACCAATATAATCACCGGTTGCCATTTTCAGACATTCATTGGTATTGCCTGAAATACCTTCGTTTTTCTCTAATTTTCGGTATAAAATACGGTTATCAGCATCCGCATATTCTTTACAAATCCGTCCTACTTCTTCATGGGCACTGTCCGAACCATCTGCCAGACATAATTCCCAGTTCTGATAAGTCTGCCACTGCACAGAACCAATCATTTCACGTAAAAAGTTCTCCGGTGTGTTATAAAGAGGCACCAGAATACTAATTTTTACATTCTGGGCAAAAACTGTTTCCTGCTGTATTTTACGCTGTTCCTCAGTCGGAAAACTGGCTGTACCATGTTGTTTCATAGCAATACGCTCACGCTGTTTATACTTAACCTTTGCCACAACACCTCTTGGCCCGCCACAGTTTTTGATACGGTCTGTCTGTCTTTTTACCGTGTGCATCACTTTACGCAGTCCGGCTGTGGACTTCCACAGTGGATGATTATGGATGCGGTCAAGGCGGAACTGTAAGTAATCATTTTCTTCCTCTAATCTGGCAATACGTTCCGCATACTCTGCACATTTCAAATGCTCTTTTTCATAAGCTGACAATTCCTGCTTCTGCTGACTCATAACTGCTCCTATACTTCTACATATTTATTGGTAAAACGGCACAGTACCTGCCGGCTGATACTGCTTTTTGCCATACAGCCTACACGATATCTGCCCTTCTTTAAATCTTTCTTTTCTATCACAAGTGAAAATCCGCAGAGAGAAGCATGTCCTTCGCTTACATTCCTCTCTAAATCTGGACGGAATGTATACGTACAAGGAACCGTATAAACCTCTCCAGACTCCGTGTTCTGGCACATCAAATAACGGTCGAATCCCGGATTTTCCGAACCAATTACAAACTGATATCCTTGAAAATACAGATAATCTCCTGATTCATCTGGCATTGTGATCCACGCATTCAGGTCTCCTGCGTATTCCAAACTTGTCTGTAAACACTCGTTATTCCACTCTTCTTGTAATTTTTCCCTTAAAAGAGTTGGCACTTGCACCGCCACATCGGCTCCCGCCGGATATTCATATGCACAAGAATATCTGGTATCCAAAATCAGATTATTTAAATACGGATGATAGAATGGATCTCTGCCATACACATCCGGATGCAGAGCATACATTTTATTACGCTCTGTCTGCAGGCGAATCTGTTTTTCCTCAGTTTCATCATTGCCTCTGCTTAAGGATTCATGATGGTATAACGCAATGGAATTACATACTACATTGTAATAACCTTTTTTATATATACGGAAACACAATTCCACATCGTTAAAAGCAACCGCCAGATCTTCTGAAAAGCCGCCACACTGATCCCATACATCCCTGCGCACCATCAGACAGGCTCCCGTCACCGCCAGTACATTATGGTCAATCTGATTTCTACCATCATAATATGGACGTACATCTTCTAAAAACTGTAGTTTATGAACCGGTCCCAAGCGCAGATTCGTAATTCCGGCATGCTGAATCATTTTAGAATCCGGATAATACAACTTAGCACCTACTGCCCCTACATGGGCATATGCCGCATAATGTTTCATTTGTGTCAGCCATCCTGATTGAATGGCTTCTATATCGTCATTTAAAAATAAAAGAAACTCACCACAAGCATGCTCCGCTCCCATGTTGCACATCTTAGAAAAATGGAAGTCCATAGGGTGAAAAATGTAGTTAAATCCATATTTAACTTTCATTTTGTCGTATTCTGCGCGGTTTTTCTCACTACTTCCATTGTCTACTACAATAATTTCACAGTCTTGATTCTTTATCGTTTTTACAAGAGACTCCAAACAAGTCTCTAATATTTCAGGATGATCTTTGGATGGGATAATAATGGATGTTTTTGCACCTTCTAATGCTCTATTCTGCACCTTTTCCAGATAGGGTCTTCTGCAGGCGTCATATTCGCTGCCATAACATAGGCGCTGCAAATTCTGTGTATGATACAACACATAAGGAATATGTCCAATTTTTTCACCCTTTACAAAAAAAGCCAATTCCAAACACAGATTATACATCCATTTTAGTCTGCTTTCTTTATCTGTAAGCCCCTGCCACTCTTCCAGTTTTCTCTTCCAAAGAGCATCTGTCTTATCAGAAGCCTTCAAATCATCAGCCTGTTCTTCATAAACCTTAATATATCTACTACTTTTAACCGCAATTACATTTCCAAAATAGAAATACTGCAACAATGTATCCGGCGAAAAATCAGGTTTAAACCATGGATTCATGCGTATGGTGCGGTCTGCATTCCACTCATCTTCATCACCATATACCAGTACACATTCCGGATCCTCTTCAAAATATGCAGAAATCACTTTTTTTGCATATTCATCCAAACCGGCTGCATCTGTAGCAAAAATATAAATATCCTTATCTACGACATCAGAACTTACATTTACTTTGGATTCCCGATATGCCTCTTCCCGTTGTAAAATCCAGTCGTGATAACTGACATAAAGTTCATCCAGCCAGCCATAATATTCTGCAATTTTCCGTTCTTCTAACCGTTTTTTTACGGCTTGTTTTAACCTGCTTATCATAAACGGATCTTTTTCTTTAACTCCTTCTCCAATGTTCCTGCCATATCCTCAGGCAAAAAAACAGTCTGCATCGTTACACGGAACGCATTTCCAGTACTCTTTACACGGTCCGATACCTTTATAGAAATATTAGGGTCTTTGGTTCCAAAGGAAGCCGTAACCGTCTGTTTATCCTTGTCTATAATAGACTTTCCATTTGTCAAAAGCACTTTTGACTCCGTAATCGGAACCAGATCACCATTCAAAATCACTTCTTTAATAGTCGTTATACATGGCAACATTCCCGGATCAATACGAACCTGTTTTACTGTTGACGGCAGTTCTAAATCAATGACCATACTGCCGGTCGCATCATAAGGGGTATCTAAGAAGAAGGAATTACTTTCCATATAGCCTTCTCCCTCATCATAATAAATCTGCACCCGCTTTTTCTCGCCACCTTCCGCTTTGGATAACAGTGAATTTTGAGGTACAATGATTGCTCCACCAATCAATTCACGCAACTGTGGCATAGACATTCTTCTACCGGTCACAGTCTTTTGGAAACGCATCTCTCTTTCCCTGTAACCATCCGCTTCATCAGCTGTAATATCGAGACCTCTTAATATTAAATCAAAATTAAACTTGTTTCTACTTTCGTCCTCTAACAGATAGCAATACAATGCTCTAAATGCCAGCTCTTTAATCGGAATCTGTTTCTCATATGTCCACTCATAATCAAGCAGTTTCCATGTATCACCATCCACTAAAATATTGGAAAATACCATATCATAATCCGCCACTAACATCTCAGGACGTTCATCAATACGATCCACAAACTCAAAGAATAACTGGATAAATCCATCAATATCATTCTTTTTCAAATAACCATCTAATAATTCCGATAACGGCGTACCCGTTTCATAAGAAAAGGTTGCAGTCCCCTCTTCTATCGACAAAAGAGGATTTACTACAAGACGCCCACTCGTATATCGCTTTGTTAACAATTCATACATGGTCTCCATACGTGAGATATGCTTTTTCGCAGTTTCGGATAACGCATGTTTTTTAACCACGCGGATATCATTTTCCGTTAAAATCTCCGTTGCAATACGATATTCCTCTGCGCGGTCATTGCTATAACGAATATACTCCGTGATTGGCTTTGGTCCCAACACAAGCAGATAAGAGTTGGAATAAAACGGAAACATTTTCTCTTCAATAATACCGTCAAACACCTTGCTTTCATCGAAAAGTTTCATTCGATTACGATCAAAATTACGATTATTATTAGTCAATTCTCCCTTCATCGGCAGCCTGTCATCCGAATACAGGGTAGTCATAAATTTGTAATCCGGGTATGGATAATAGAAAGAAACTTTTCTTTCTCCTGCGGACTTACAGATCTTTTCCAACTGCTTACGCGAAAAAGTGGTTGCCGGTCCGCCTTCCGGATAGCCTTCTAATCCACTGAAAAATTCTCCATTATGATCTTCTCTGCAGCCAGCCCAGTATTTCATACCATAACGATTCTCTATTGCCACGATAATAGTACCGGTTGCCTTTTTCACGTGCTTACGAATCGTTTTTAAAAAGGTTTCAAACGGCTTATCACCACCAATATAACTGGCTCCATACTCCAATACACCAATTAAAAGGGCACAGTCATAGTCCTTATCCAAACTCGGTTCAATATCTTTAAAATTGCCCACCTTTATCGTCACGTTGTCACAGTCCTCATGGCGATGAGCATTGATTAAACTTCTCTTTTTGGAAAGATCCACACAGGTCACACTTCCTGCTTTCCCAGCTAAAGCTCCTGTAATCGCACCACAGCCAGAACCAATTTCCAATACCTTCATATCCTTGGTAATCGGCAACCAGTTTACAATATTTTCACGCTGTGTAGATAAATGATACAACACCGGCCAGCTTCCGCGCTCTTCAATGAGCGCCGGGAACTCTGCCGGTGCATGATTCTTAGCAATATGAAGCAATTCGTCCTCAACAAGGCCGTCACAATAATAATCTTCTCCCGGATAAAAGGTATAATCCAGTGTCACTTTTCCAATCTTTTCAATATTCTCCATGTCTACCTTCCTGACCTTAACTCATTAAGCAAGATGCCCCAAACCGGGCTCTAAATGCAACATATGCAGCGCAAACGCGCCACAAACGTTGGCAAGTCGCCCTTGTTTGGGGCACCTTGCCTATATCTATTTAACTCTCACTATGGAATTCATGTCGTAATATCCGACGGTGTTTTTGTCAGAGACTACGGTTACGTTGATTACGTCGTATAAACGGTGGTATACTTCGAATTTCTCTTTTTCATAGCCGGTTACCCCAAGGGATATCAAATATTCTCCCCCCTGAAGATCCATTTCCTGTGTAAAGGTTACTTCTTTTATTTCACCTGCCTTTACACTGCTTAAAAAGGCTTTTTCAAACATGCTGTTCGTACCTGTAATTTCTGTCCCGTGTACATTTTTTACAGTAAACGCAAATATTGGAGATGGAATATCTTCGGTGAATTCCACCTTATAATGAAGGGTAAATTCTTCTCCCTTGATTACAGCTGAGGTCTTAACACCCTTTGCATCGGTAATATAATAATCATGGATGACTGCTGCCTTTGTGCCGTACTCAAGCACATTGGGATTATGTCCGAGTATATCCGCAGCAATTTCTTCCTTAGTCTTAGTCTTCTTTTTCGTACCATCCGATACTTCTGCTGCTAATTCTGTAATATCTTCATCTTCTAACAGAGAATCTTCCTCCTCAGGAAGCGTATATTGCCCTACTAACACCTGCTTGTAGGCATCAATCATTTCCTTTGGACTTCCTTCACCTAATTTATAGCCTTGATTAAGCAGAACAACCCGATCGCAGTATTTTGCAATACTGCTTAAATCATGACTTACAAATAAAATGGTTTTACCCATTTTCTTAAACTCTTCGAACTTGTGATAACATTTCGCCTGAAAAAATACATCTCCAACCGATAAAGCCTCATCTACAATCAAAATCTCCGGTTCAATGTTGATCGCCACTGCAAAAGCAAGACGTACAAACATACCGCTGGAATATGTCTTACACGGCTGGTATACATAGTCCCCGATATCCGCAAAATCCAAGATATCCTGCAGTTTCGCATCAATTTCCTTTTCTGAAAATCCCATCATGGTACCATTTAAATAGATATTCTCGATACCATTGTATTCCATGTTAAAACCAGCTCCCAGCTCCAAAAGAGCAGAAATACGGCCATTTACCGTCAGATTACCACTGGTTGGATTAAGCACTCCTGTAATAATCTTAAGGATAGTGGATTTACCCGAGCCATTCGTTCCGATAATCCCCACCGTTTCACCCTGATAGATCTTGATATCCACATTACGAAGTGCATAATTTTCTTTGTGAATCTTCTTCCGGCTCAATCCCAGCGCTTCCTTCATACGATCCGAAGGTTTTTCATACAATTTATATACCTTTGAAATCTGATCCACGTGGATCGAAATTTTCTTATCTTCCATTTTCTTCCTCTTAGAGTACGTCAGCAAAATGTACTTTCAAACGCTTAAACACTAACGCACCAACACTAAATATCACCACGGTAATAATCCAAAAATACATGGTGGAATAAAAATCTTCAAAAAACCATTGTTTTTCAAAAATTGCACTTCGATATCCATTCACAATATATACAAGTGGATTAATCTTTACAAGCATCTCTGCCGTTGGCGACAAACTGCTGATATCCCAAAGAATAGGAGTCGCCCACATACCAATCTGCAACAGAATACTGATAATCTGTCCAATATCCTTAAAAAATACCATAACCGCACATGTGGTATAACACATTCCCAGCACCAAGATAAACAAACAAAAACTATAATATATCAACTGAATGGTATAAATAGTTGGAAAATATCCATAACATGCCGCAATCACTAGCAATACAACCGCAAAAAATACATGGATAAAAGTAGCTGCAATAATCTTAATGATGGGCAGCACACTAATTTTGAAAACTACTTTTTTTACTAAATAATTATATTCTAACAGAGCATTCGTACCATTATTTAACGCTTCACTAAAATAAAACCACGGCACCAGTCCCGCTGTTAAAAACAATACATAAGGCTTATCCGGCACCATACTTTTACCAGTTCCCATAATTACATCAAAAACCACATAATACATGGCAACTGTAACCACCGGCTGTACCATAGCCCACACTGCACCAAGATAAGAACCTGCATAACGCTTTTTAAAGTCGTTTTTTGCCAGTTTCCAAATCAAATGACGGCTTTGATATAATTCCTGTGGTAAAACCGTTATTTTATCATAAAAACAAATAAATACCACAATCATAACTGCAATCACAACACAGGCAATGATTTTCTTCATCAATTCCTGTCCCTGATCCGCTAATGGATTGTGATAAAACAAGATAATCGCAGCCATAATAAGCATAACTGTGGTAAACAGACCAATGCCCACCGACTTGCGGATCCCCCGTTTTTTCTGTGCTTCGTTCATATAAAAAAACTCCTTTAAGCCCGGACAGCTGCCATAACTGCTTCCCGGGATTTTATTACAACTTAAAGATATTTCTGTTTATAATCTTCGATGCCGTTCCATGCTTTGTCCTTATCAGACATAATTAACTCCATTCCTTCTGGAATCGGCCACTCTACACCAATGGCAGGATCATCAAACTTAAGCCCGCCCTCATCATTTGGATGATAAAAATCACTGCATTTATAACAAAATTCTGCATAATCAGATAACACTAAAAATCCGTGGGCAAACCCCTTTGGAATAAAGAACTGCTTCTTATTTTCCTCGCTTAAAAGTACCCCATACCATTTTCCAAATGTAGCAGAATCCTTACGAAGATCCACTGCCACATCATACACTTCTCCTTTGATCACGCGAACCAGCTTGTCCTGCGGATGATTAATTTGGAAATGAAGACCTCTAAGCACACCTTTTTTAGATGCAGACTGATTGTCCTGTACAAACACCTGATCAATACCCGCCGCTTTAAAATCTTCATACTGATATGTTTCCATAAAATATCCTCGCGCGTCTCCAAACACGGTTGGTATTATGACTTTTAATCCTTCAATTTCACATGTTTCTACTGTAATCTTACCCATTTTTCGTTCATACACCTTTCCTCTATTAATATTGTATCTGTTCAGGGCCAAGCAGTTACAAACTATAATTCCGGATCTTCATCCAGGTTATCATCCTTTTTCTCATTTGGGTCGTCCAGTTTTTCTTCTTCCTCTGAAGTCTCTGATCCAAACTCCAAATAGCAAAGATTAAAATCCACTCTGCCTTCAATACCATTGATTCTTCCCGAAGAAGTATACTGCCACATACCATAATTTCCGCCATAAGTAGGCTGCTCGCGGTATTCCGCCAGCCATATAATGTTATCAGCAGAAAACTTCGTAATATCCAAACGATTATTCAACCAGTTTTTACTGGCGTACACACCTGCCGTATAACCGCCTGACCGAATGGTCTCACAAAACGCCTGACATACTAAAGAGCGATCTACCACATCCAAATCATCCGCGCGTCCCTTACCTCCAGCACCTTCTGTATCAATAAAAATCGGATAGGTAATGTCATATCCCTGCACCAGGCTCATCACGATGCTGGCTTCTTCCACCGCTTCTCTTTCATCCACAGCCTGAGTAAAGAAATATACCCCCACATCAATTCCATTTTCCGTGGCACCTTTTATATTCTGTTCAAAATAAGGATCCACTACCAAACTTCCACTGACACTGCCTCGATAGCCCGCTCGGATAATGGCAAAGTCAACACCTTCTTTTTTAATCTGAGTCCAGTCAATCTCCTTATTCCATTTAGAAACATCAATACCAAATCTGGCATCATCCACTACTTTAACAGCTGTACTTCCTTCTGCCTCCAAAGCAGCATCCTTTACAGCGGTATCTTCTTTTTTCGCATCAATTTCTTCCTCTGTTTTGATCAGATAGGAAATATCCGCTACCGCCAGATACTCAATATTGTCCTTCACTTTTACATTAGTAGCTTCTTCCGGCACATAGTAGCCCTCTACCTCTTCCAATGAAACCGGATATTCTCCCGGTTTCAGATTGGAAACATAGATTTCACCATCCCGGTCACTATCCTTATAAAGTCCATTTTCTCCTACATGCACTTTAAACACATGACCAGTTACTTTTTTTCCTTTTCCATCCACCACATGGATACGAAGATCCTTTTCAATGGAGGACACAACAAGAGAAAGTGTCTTGCCTTCTTTTTCAATTCTTTCTAAAGTGGAGGACTTTTCTTCATCAAAGAAAGTATCATCATTCATCCATGCTGTCAGATCCGAGCCTTTCACACGGCCATCTTCTTCCACCATATCCTCCACAACCGTTTCCTGCACTATTGCTGTCTGCGTGCTTTCTGGAGTCAAATACCCATTAATCCCCAGCATTAACACGAAAATCGTGCCCACAAACAACGTTACCACCAGCAGGGCATAACGTAACAGTTTAGAGTCCATTTGCAACCTCTACTAAATATTTACCATAATCCGTTTTTAACAACGGTTCTGCTAATGTTAATAACTGCTCTTTTGTAATAAAGCCTCTCTTATACGCAATTTCTTCAATACATGAGATATATAATCCCTGACGTTTTTGAAATGCTGCCACAAAATCAGCCGCTTCCAAAAGAGAGTCGTGATTCCCTGTATCCAGCCATGCAAAACCACGTCCCATAGTCTCCACCCGAAGAGTTCCCCTGCGCAAATATTCATTATTAATCGAAGTAATCTCTATTTCACCTCTTGCAGAAGGCTTTACATTTTTCGCAATTTCGACTACATCATTATCATAGAAGTAAAGTCCCGGAACCGCATAGTTGCTCTTTGGATGTTCCGGCTTTTCTTCGATTGAAAGGGCTTTTCCCGTCTCATCGAATTCTACAACACCATATTCTCTAGGGTCTCTTACATAATACCCAAAAATAGTCGCACCACTTTCCCGGCTGGCTACTTCACGAAGCAGTTTTGAAAAACTCTGTCCATAGAAAATATTATCTCCCAGTACCAGCGCAACACTGTCATCACCGATAAAATCAGCACCTATAATAAACGCATCCGCAAGACCGCGAGGCACTTCCTGTACGGCATATTCGAAACGCATACCAAGCTGTTCACCGCTCCCTAACAATTCTTTGAATATAGGAAGATCCCTTGGTGTGGAAATAATCAATACTTCTCTGATTCCTGCCAACATTAGAGTTGATAAAGGATAATAAATCATCGGTTTATCATAAACCGGCATAATCTGTTTGGAAATTGCCTTAGTGAGCGGATAGAGTCTGGTTCCGCTACCGCCTGCTAAAATAATACCTTTCATTTGGGGTTCCTTTCTGGTTTAGAAGGATACCGCCAGCCCTTCCATGACACGCTCTCGCTCCTTTCAAACGCAGCGGTACTAGGTTCGATAAAACCTCACCAAGTACCGGCGTTCTCAAAGGGTCATATGCAGGGCATGGCAGTATCCATTCAAATTCATAATGAATTCAAAATAAATTGTTATTTGTTACTATACATATCCTCATAATACTTCTGGTAATCACCGCTTGTGACATTTCTCATCCAATCCTCATGTTCAAAAAACCACTTAATTGTAAGTTTGATGCCATCTTTAAACATGGTCTCTGGTTCCCAGCCAATTTCTGCTTTAATCTTATCAGGAGCAATCGCGTAACGTCTGTCATGACCTTTACGGTCTTCCACATAAGTGATTAAGTCTTTTGATACGAGTGCTTTACGTGGATCAGAATCATCCAGCATTTCCTGTAATGTCTCGATAATAATATTAATAATCTCGATGTTCTGTTTTTCATTATGACCGCCTACATTGTATGTTTCAAAAAGGCGTCCTTTTTCTTGTACCATATCAATTGCTTTGGCATGATCTTCTACATATAACCAGTCACGAACGTTTTTACCATCGCCGTATACTGGAAGTTTCTTGCCCTGTAATGCATTATTGATGATAAGTGGAATCAATTTTTCCGGGAACTGGTATGGTCCATAGTTATTGGAGCAATTTGTGATGTTCGCCGGGAACTTATAAGTATCCATATATGCTTTTACCAGCATATCAGAAGATGCTTTACTTGCTGAATATGGGCTGTGTGGGTCATATGGTGATGTCTCATAGAAAAATGCGTTATCATCATCCGGCAGAGAACCATATACTTCATCGGTGGAAACATGAAGGAATTTCTTACCTTCTTTGAAACTTCCGTCCGGCAGTTCCCATGCTGCTTTTGCGCAATTTAACATAACAGCTGTACCAAGCACATTTGTCTGTACAAACACTTCCGGATTCTTGATACTTCTATCCACATGGCTTTCTGCCGCAAAATGTACCACCCTGTCAATATCATTTTCCGCAAAGATTTTTGCGATTGCTTCTTTATCGCAGATATCTGCTTTTACAAATGTATAATTTTCTCTATTTTCAAGATCCTTAAGATTCTCAAGATTACCTGCATAAGTAAGAGCATCCACATTAATAATACGAATCTCATTGTCGTATTTCTTAAACATATAATGAATGTAATTAGAACCGATAAAACCAGCTCCACCTGTAACTAAATAAGTTCTCATAACTTGTCCTCCAAGATAAAATATTGGTCTGTTCTTTCATTAATAATTCTAATTTTTCTAATTCAAACTGGACTCAGGGTATGCTTTCCCATTAAAATCCATACTGCTTTTTATTTTATCATAAATATAAAAAAAAGTATACTAAATGTGTACCATCTCTCAAAGTACAAGAAAGAAGCACCCTCTCACTTTAGAAGGTGCTTCACTGTTTCTATTTATTTCTTTCTAAAATCATGTAATTAGTATCCCAAATAACTTAAATTCAAATCCGTATGACCACTGATTCCATTTACCTGACCCTTGGATGTGTACTGCCAAAGGTCAATCCTGCCCGAATAAGTCGGTGCGGTGTTATACTGGGCAAGCCAAATCTTATAGGAACCAAGTTCTCCAACATTCATATAGGAAGTCAGCCATGTCTTATTCGCATAGACCCCAGCTGTATAACCACTGTTACGAAGAGTTTCACAATAAGCCTTGATGACTTTTGTTCTCATATTTCGATCAATGTTATCCCCACGACCACCACTAGGCTCTACATCCAAAAATACAGGGTAGGAAATGCTGTAATTTTTAATCAGGTTGATCGTCATAGAAGCTTCTTCTACTGCCTCTACTTCATTCACCGCCTGTGAGAAGAAATAGATTCCCACCTTTAATCCTGCTGCATTTGCTCCCTTAATATTAGTCTTGAATTTTGGATCCTCAATCATGGCACCAGTTGTCGAACCACGATATCCACAGCGGATAATGACATAGGAAATGCCTGAGTTCTTTACTGCATTCCAGTCAATATTTCCGTTCCACTTAGATACATCAATTCCCAAGGTACCAGAACCAGTAATCAAAGCTCCATCACTCGCAAAATTATATTTTGCTCCCTGAATAACCTGTTCACCAGTTACTACATTACCATTTTTATCGTAGAAATAGGTCTTTCCATCAAGATTCTGCCAACCGGTATATTTATAAGAAGCTGCTTTCGTCACTTTTTTGTAAAAAACAGCTTTGTCGTTATAATAATCCGCATACTTCGCTTCAACAAATTTTCCATCAGATGTTTTCAAATACATCTGATTACCGGATTTATCTTTTAAAGGTGTTTTTGTATCATTCTTGGCCGGATTTTCCGGAGTTGCCGAGGTTGGCGGAGTCGTTGTTGTCGTAGACTCTTCTTCTGGAGTACTCTCTTCCGGTGTTGATGACTCCGGACTAGAGCTTTCCGGCGACGAACTTTCCGGACTGGAACTTTCCGGCGACGAACTTTCCGGACTGGAACTTTCTGGCGACGAACTTTCCGGACTGGAACTTTCTGGCGACGAACTTTCCGGACTGGATGATTCTGGTGAAGAACTTTCAACCGAAGAGGAACTCTCTTCCGGTGTCGAACTCTCCGTTGTCATTCTCATAAACGTTGCTTTAGCCGTCTTAGATGGATCAGAGATATTACTCTTAGCCACTTCCACATAGGATTCCTGCGTGCCAACTTCTGTTTTTGAAGATGCCACCCATTCCACAGTATCTTTCAATTCTGCTTCTACTTCATTTTCTTTTGCGGTGTCTTCTACTGCCGCGTTAATCTCGCTTTCGGATTTCACTTCTTCCGATACATCAATCTTCTTATATTCAATCTTATCTTTAACTGTAATCGTCTGTGGAGCAGTGTTAAAAGCAAGACCTTCCTCTCCACTCATGGCAAGCATCGTAACCGTTACTTTTCCGGGTGTCATATCTGCCAAATAGATAATGCCATCCTTATCATCATCAACATACTCTTTTTCCTTGCCATCCGCATTTTTAATCGAAACCCTGAACTCTACATGCGGAATCAATTTTCCCGTCTTATGATTGACAAACTTAATCTTTAAGTCTCTCTGAACCGAAGTCATTTTCATATTTACATTAACAGTTGCAACTTCTAATTCTTTTTCCTCATATTCAAAGGTTGTTTCTTCCTCTTCTTCATCCTGAATCAATTTCTGTGAATCTGCCATAGCAAGAAGCGTTCCCATACCCGCATCGGTCAGATACTCCATTTCCTCTCCGAGAGGTGCAAAGGCCTCTACCTGTTGCTGTGCCATTTTGGCACCTGAAAATACGCTTACTGTTACAATCGCAACTACCAGTACCATTACACCAGTTACAGCTACGATACCATCAAGCGCTGACATTTCCGAAAAGGCTGCCTGCATTTTTTCCCAAAATGTAAGCGGCTTTTTCTTTTTGTTCTTTTTACTTTTTCCGGTTTTAGAGGATTTCTTTTTCACACCGGCTAAAGGCTTTTCGTCCAAATACTCTTCTTGCGAAAAAACAGCATCCTCTTCTTCATATTCCTCTACATATTCCGCTGTTTCTTCATCCGAATCTTCGTATTCTTCTGCATTAACACATTCGTCCTCATCGTCCAAATACTCAATTTCTTCTACCGAATATGTATCCACCATTTCTTCTGCAAAGAGTTCCTCTTCGCTGATGGTTACTTCTCCTTGAAAAACAACAGTTTCTTTTTTTGTTTCTTCTAGTGCCGACTCCAACTCTAACTTGTTCCAGCCAGCCGTTTCGTCCAGATTGATCATATCAAAATCCAGGTCAGTCTGATTCGTTTTTTTCATTATTACTCCTTCTAATACTTGTTACACGTGATTCATAAATCTATGTTATGTCAATCACATATTATAGCATCATCATTATATCGAAACAACCATTTATTTCTTAATTTTTGCGGAATTTACTGGTAAAACAGCACTTTTTGTCAATGACTTTTTATTGTCCATACACTCTTTTCATTCTAAAATATAGAAAAAAGAAATCAATACATAGTATTTTATTTAAGGAGAACCCCATATGATGTACATTCACTTTTGCAAAAACTGTTCCCGTTTCCATATGCTGAACGGACATAAAATAAACTGTCCAGCTTGTGCTGGTCCATTAAGTGAAATGCGTATGCCCTATATGGATTATGTCAACATGTCTACAAGCCAGCGGGAAGCATTAGCAGAAGAATGCCATAATGAAGAAAAACTGAAAAAATTAAGTACCACCTACCGTATGTACAAATACAGCAAATGGTACCGCAATCAACTAGTAAATCCGTCCTGAACATTTACAAATAGTAAACAAAAATTCCTGCCAAAATACAGGCAATTCCCACCATTTTTTTCTTAGTCAGTTTTTCTTTAAAAAACAAATAAGAAAGCACTGGTACAAGTACATAGCCAATTGCCTCGAGCACGGGAACATTCATAAAATTCATACCGCGGTATACAATCATGGTCAAAAATACCGAACCAAACATAAACAAATAGCCGCTGATGACATAAAGATTCAAATATTCCCTGATAAAAGAATCATATTGTTTCATGGCCCCCTTTTTCAAAAGAATCTGAGAACAGGATGCAATCACCACTGACAAAATTCCTAATGCATAATATCCGTTCATGCTATCTCTCCCCTTTCTCTTCCTTCTTTTCAGGAGTATCCGTATTAACGATTACCGTTCCTAAAATTACAAGAGCAATCCCTGCAAGTTGTTTTGGATCCAAGGTCTCGTGAAATAAAAGCACTGCCCACAGCGCGGACCATAAAAGCGCCATGGCACGATTCGCATAAGCAACTGATAAATCAAATCGCTTAATCATCTGCTGCCAAAGAATCGCATATACTCCCAGAATAATAATTTCCAAACCATAAAATAAGAAAAAAGAAAAAGAAAACAGTTCTTTTCCTGTCGCAGCCTTCGCTACCACACTGCTTAATGTATAGATGACTACTACTGCCTGTAAAATCAGGATATTCTTTATCCACTGTAAACGATTCATAATATCTCCTTGTTAGGTTTGAAAAATTTGGGTACAATAGAACCAGACAATACAGCACCAAACGCCGCCACGCTTCGCGAACCGTCTTATTGGACTAAAAAGTCGCTTTACTGTTTCAAACACCAGCATGCTTTTCAATCAGCATATTGGAAGAAGTTCTAACCCTATGTAATTTTACTTTAGATAAAACAAAAAGACAAGGAGGGGTTTCCTATGAACGATCCGAAAAAAAATGGAATAGAAATGCCTATAAAAGAATTTGATGAAAATGAATTTGACGATGAACTATTCGAACAATTCAACGAAGAGCGCAAAGAAGAAGAGTCGCCTGATAAAAAGAAGTGGAACGGCCATTTCATTTTCTTCGCTATTGTAGGCTGTCTGTTTTTATTTGCCATCGTCCGTTTAGTCATTTGGAACCGCGGCGTGGACTCCGGTTATGACCCTAACGAGGACACATCCGAATTTGATACAGAACCGCTGGATTATATTCAGCCGCTGAACAGCACCCAATTGAAAAATAAACCTGATGATGGCGTTACTACTATCTTCTGTTTTGGCAATTCTCCCTTTGCAGATAATGGTGCAGACAATGCTTTAGCCAGAGAAATTGGAGAACGCTATGATGCTACTGTCATCAACGCTTCTTTTCCTGATTCTTTTCAGTCTGTTAAATTGACAAACTATAATGCTGAAGAATATCCCGAAGATGGCATCAGCCTTTATCATGTTGTAAACGCTCTGACCACCGGTGATTTTTCTATGGTAGACTCTGCTGCCGCACAGCTTTCCGACGAAGTAAAACAACAGGCAGAATACTTAAAAACCGTAGATTTTTCCACTGCAGATATGATTGTGATTATGTATGACGTTATGGACTATATTGATCACCGTCCTGTTACGGATCCAAACAACCCAGAAAATCTATTAACCACAACCGGTTCTTTACAGGCTTCGGTTAAACTGATTCAGGAAAAATATCCTTATATCCGT
Organism: uncultured Lachnospiraceae bacterium; assembly: GCA_964531805.1. Classification (GTDB taxonomy): domain Bacteria; phylum Bacillota; class Clostridia; order Lachnospirales; family Lachnospiraceae; genus RGIG8767. The sequence continues at coordinate 10,784 of CAZHGE010000007.1, read as the reverse complement.
ATCGTGGTGTTATCTACACCTGCATGCGGTAAAACGGTTGATGACTATTATGTTGATGGCGATGTCCACGATCTCGGAAACGGTACTTTATCAGATTACTTAGGACATGCTTCCATCGCCGCTACATCCTGTGGAATTTCTTTTATTGATACTTATTTTGGTGTAATCAATGTGGATAACCGAGACCAGTATCTGGTAGATGATTACCACTTGAATGAAGACGGATGCAATGCCATTGCAGACAGAATTGCAAAATTAATTATTCTAAATGAATAAAGAAAGGTACAAAAGAACATGAAACAGCGTAATGATACATTTGTTATATTATCCGCTATTGGAATACTTTTAGTTCTGCTTGGACATTTGGACTTTCAGATTTTATCCTTTGGGGGGCTGTTTCTATATTATTCTTTTCACGTAACTTTATTCGTGTTTATTTCAGGCTACTTTTATAAACCCGAGGAAGAAACGCATATATTTTTATATATAAAAAGAAAATTTCTACATCTTTTAGTACCATATTTTATTTGGAATGTCTTTTATGGTGTTTTAGCCAATCTACTCCACCATAATGGCATCCTTCTTGGTGGCAGCATTGATTTTCATAATTTGTTTATCGTGCCTTTTTTAAACGGCCATCAATTTATGTACAACGCGGCATCCTGGTTTGTACCCGCCTTGTTTTTGGTCGAAGTCTGCAATATTATTGGGCGCAAACTTCTCTCCTTTGTTAAATTACGCAACGAATATGTAATCATGGTTCTCTATCTGATGATTGGACTCGCAGCAGTATACCTTGCCAAACGTGGCAGCGTATATGATTACTACAAAATTCCAGGCCGTATCATGTTCCTCGCACCATGTTTTCAAATGGGACATTTATACAAAGAAAAACTGGAAAGCAAAGACAAACTTCCCAGTTCCTTATATTTTCTTATATTGTTCATAATCCAGTTTATAATTTCCTTTGCCCACCAAGGACGAATTGGATTTAGTGCAGCATGGGTTAATGGTTTTTCCCACTCTATATTTTTGCCATATATTACCACCATTACAGGAACTGCCCTATGGCTCCGCATCGCAAAGGAATTGACCCCTCTGCTTTCCAAAAGCCGTTTTGTTATGTATCTTGGCACACATACATTTTCTGTCATGATGCACCATTTACTTTGCTTTTTCATTGTAAATGCGGTATTCTCACTACTTGCCACAATCTCAGAGCCTTTTGGCTCTTTTGACCATACTGCATTTATTAGCGACATCTATTATACCTACATGCCTTATGGAATGACAGAAACTAAATGGTTGTACTTAGCTGTAGGAGTGATATTGCCACTATTATTTTCCTGGATTGGTAATAAGTTTAAATCATATCTGTCCAGAAAATAATTTATTTTCCTGCATGATTATTCCAAGGTTCCCATTTGGGTTCCTTCCAAACTTATGGTAGAGGCTGCCATTTTCAAGGCATACTCTGCCATCTTTTTTTCTTCTTTTTCATAGATTGCTTTGCACAACCCAGCAACTAACGCATCCCCAGCGCCTTGTAAACTTTTTACATCAGCCTTTTCTGCCGGATATGTATGTATACCATCCACGTTTACAAGCATCATTCCCTCTTTTCCAAGAGAAATGCAAACATAACTGATGCCGTCTGCTACTAACCGGGAAGCAACACATGCCACCTTCTGTTTTTGCGCCTCTTGTCCCATTTGAACAGCCGCTTCCGGCTTTGCGGATAATTCTTCTTCCAAAAAAGTCGCCCTAAATTCATCCATATTTGGCTTAATCAAATATGGTTTTTCTTTTATCCCTTCTATAAGAAGTTTTCCTGTAGCATCTAGTATAACCGGCACATCTGCACCATGCGCCATTGCAGTCATCTTTCCGTAAATATCCAAACTTACTCCTGGCGGTACAGAACCACACAAAACAAGCAGGGACGCTTCCTGTAATTCCTCTCTCAAAAGTTCCATAAGGCGTTCCACATCCTCTGCTTTTACAGAGCATCCACGCTCATTACATTCCGTCATTTCTTTTGTAGAGCGGTCAAATAATTTCTGGTTCACACGCATTTTTCCTGGAAGTTGTATAAAAGTATGGGAAATCTTTTCTGCGTCCAGTTTTTCATACAGGCATCTCGCATTTTCTTCATAAGCAAAACCAAGTGCCTTCACAGGAACATTCAGATGAGCGAGTCCAACTGCTACATTTATCCCCTTGCCAGCAGCCTCTTCTATTACATGATCCACATAATTCGTCTCACCCGCTCTAAACCGTTCAAAATACACTGTCCTGTCAATACATGGATTCATAGTCATTGTCAATACTTTTTTCATGGTCTGCTCCTTTTCAGAAAATCTATTTCCCTTTTTCAGGAAAATGCATTCCCTTTTTCCTGAAATCTATGATACACTATATCCGAAAAAAAACAATCTGACAGAAAGGCAAAAAATATATGTGGATTGCTGACAATTGGAAAGATTATGAAGTACTGGATACTGCAGGCGGGGAAAAACTGGAACGCTGGGGAGATTACCTTTTGGTACGTCCCGATCCTCAGGTTATCTGGGATAGCAATAAACAAAACCCTGGCTGGAGAAAAATGAACGGCCATTACCACAGAAGCAGTAAAGGCGGTGGAGAATGGGAGTTTTTTGATTTACCCAAAGAATGGGAAATCCATTACAACGACTTAACGTTCCGTTTAAAACCCTTTAGTTTCAAGCATACAGGTCTTTTTCCAGAACAAGCGACTAACTGGGACTGGTTTTCTAACTTAATCCGTCAGGCACTGATGAAAGAACCGGACCGCCAGATTAAAGTATTGAATTTGTTTGCCTATACTGGCGGAGCTACACTTGCCGCTGCCAATGCAGGTGCACATGTTACCCATGTAGATGCTTCCAAGGGTATGGTTACATGGGCAAAGGAAAATGCCGTTGCTTCCGGCTTAGGCGAAAAGCCTATCCGCTGGCTGGTAGATGATTGTGTTAAATTTGTAGAACGCGAAATCCGTCGTGGCAATCAATACGATGCCATTATCATGGATCCCCCTTCTTACGGAAGAGGTCCTAAAGGTGAAATTTGGAAAATTGAAGATTCTATTTATCCTTTTGTCCAACTGACCAGTCAGATTTTAACAGACAAGCCTCTGTTTTTCCTGATTAACTCTTATACTACCGGCTTACAGCCCGCCGTTTTATCCTACATGATAAATCTGGCCATTGTACAAAAATTTGGTGGAAGTGTTGACGCCGCAGAAATTGGTCTCCCGGTTACAGACACTGGTTTGGTCCTTCCATGCGGTGCCTCTGGACGCTGGGAAAATAAATAGTATCACTCTATATACAATTATGACCACCGACTAAGCCGGTGGTCATAATTTAAACAGATTAGATTTGGACTATTTTTGAAACATTTTTATAAAAAAGTCCAAGAAACTAGCTATTCCTGGACTTTATATTGCATTACACGTAATATAATCCAAATTCCTATTAAAATGTACAATAATCATAATAAAAAACTATATTTTTGGACTATAAAGAATTAATTCTAAAAAATTTGTCCAAATTGCTATTACATTCCACTACTTATCACCATTTGGACTACCACCAAATGGTAATTTTATTATCCTTATAATAAATGTTATAAAGAAACTGCCTTTATAACATCCTGATATCTTTCTCCAACTTTTAATGATAACATTTTCTTTCCATTAACCAAACAAATTTCCTTCTTATTTACCTTATCAATGTATTCTCTATTAACTATGATATTTCTTCCACATTGCAGCAAACAACGGTTCCCTATTATTTCGTTCACGTCCCGTAATGATCTATATGGAAAATGTAGCGAAGTTCCATCCCGCAAGTTAAACTGTATCCCCCGCTTTTGTGATTCAATGTACACAATATCCTTAATACGGATTGGATGTAGTATAGAATCGGTTTTTAAATATAACTCTTTATCCCTTTCCCTGCTTGTTGTATGATGCAGTCCTTTTTTTATAATCTTGCATAACCTTTCTTTATCAAATTCATATGATAAATAGCCCAAACAATTCAACTCAGTAAAAGCATATTGCCGCATTTGCTTCTGGGAACTCACAAATATAACTGGAAGAAACATATATTTTTCTATTTTTCGAAGTTTTTCTACCAAACAGATTCCAGACAAAGACTCCTTCTCTGCTCTTTGACATGCCATAGTAAAAATCAGCAAATCAATATCATTTTGTTCCAATATCCTCTCTGCACGTGTCGCATTTACAGCCTGATAAAATTTTGCCTTTACATTTGATTCATCTACTGCCTCACGAGCAATCCGGGTAATCTTCGATCTTTGCCTATCATCAGCATCTACGATTAGTATGTTTTTTTCCAAACCTTTCTCCTTATGACTCTTCCAACAAATCTTCTACCGTTACTTCCAATGCTGACGCCAATGCCTTCAACTCATAATCTGTAACAGTTCTTCTTCGTCCTTCAATTCTGGAGATAGATCCTCTACATACATATATAGCATAAGTTTCTAATCGCTCAGAAAGTTCCTGTTGGCTCAGGTTCTGTTCGATACGATATTTGCGAACATTATTTCCTACAATATTTTGAGCTTCATAATCTACAATTCGTGCCACTTTATTATCTCCTCCGACTTTTTGACACGGTCATTGTAGTATATTATTCCCAAATTCTTGTCCTATCATAGGACAAGTGGAAAATTTCTTTATTTTTTTAGAAAATTAATTTAGAAAACTCTTCTTTCATTCGTTTTTTATAAGTACTTCCTATATCTATTCTACCCAGATTATTCTTTAAGAATATAGCGCATTTAGGAAAATCCACACTCAATATGTAATTCTTATTTACCACTACACTCCTGCTGCATTGAATCAAATATTCAGAATCTGCTTCCTGCAGCACTGAATGATATGTTTTGTACATAACTTCTACTTCATTTCCATCTACAGTGTGTACATACATTAATCTAGCAGCCGTCTCAATATATGCAATGTCTCTGACTCTTATAGGATAAATAGCATTTCCTTTTCGAAAGAAGATTGCTTTTTCCTCATTACGCGATGTTTTATAGTTCAATCCACGTCTTACTTTTGTAAGAAATCTTTCTCTTGGAAGAGGTTTTACAAAATAGCCAAGACAATTTAATTCTTCATACGCATACAACTCCGGATCCTCTTTGGGTGTAACAAATATTATAGGTGTTAATACATATTTCTTAATCTCGCGAATTTGTTCCGCCAAACGAATACCCGATATATCACCCGGTATATCCAAATGTAATACCGTATCTAAAATAAACATATCTACGGTAGTGTTTAATAAATACTCATACGCATCCTTAACCTCGCTTACCACTCCCACTTCAAGATACGGATTTATTTCCATTACCAGATTCTTTAATTCTTCTGCATATTGCTTATTTCCATTAACAATTAACACATTCTTTTTCATCTTTTGTTTTCTCGCACTTATTTATTTTTATCACTTATACCGTAATTGTACCAATGGTACCCTCCTCACTTCTTTGCCTTTCATTGTTGGTTTGTGTTGGTTTTTGTTGGCAAGCGTTGTTTTTCGTCGAAATTTAGCATATAATAATACAAAATAAAGAATTTTAAAAAAGGATGAAAACCTATGAATACCAACGAAAATCACGACCAAATGTTATCTATTTTACTCGTTGAAGATGATAAAGCAGCATGCGATGAAATCGAAAATTACATAGATACTTGCGAAAATGTATGCCTGGTAGGTATCACTGGCAGTTCAGATGAAGCCTTAGAATTAGTTCAATATCACCTTCCCGATGCCGTTATTCTTGATTTAGAACTGCACAATGGCAGTGGTAATGGATTACTATTTCTACTGGGGCTCTCTCAAATGAACCTGTCCCACCGCCCTTATATCCTAATCACAACGAATAATTCAAGCGAGATTACTTATGAAAGTGCAAGAAAATTCGGAGCTGATTTCATTATGGCAAAACACGAGTCCACGTATTCCGGTCAATATGCTGTAGAATTTCTGCGCATGATCCAGGCCACGCTAATCTCCAACCGCCAGATGCAGGCCTCCTATTCAGCCCTTAACGAATCTCCTGACGTCAAACAGCGCAAATTAACCGACCGCATCTATCGGGAACTGGATTTAGTGGGAATCAGCCGCAAAAACGTAGGATATCAATATTTGACCGATGCCATTTTAATCACGTTAGAAAAACCAGAAGCAAATTTAGCCAGTATCATCGCCAGAAAATACCAGAAAAGCGATGCCAGTGTAGAACGTGCCATGCAGAATGCCATCAACCGCGCTTGGCGTACCTTCCCTGTAGAAGAATTAGAAGCACATTACACTGCCAAAACACATTCTTGCCGCGGTGTACCAACCATTATGGAATTTGTATTTTATTATGCGGGATTACTCAAGAATAGTTTGAAGAAGGGGTAAAAGAAGTTCCGCCCGGCTATGCCGGGCGGGTAGAAGTACTTTAAATTACAAAGCATTAGCCAATCAAAAAAAATGCAAACCAATTATCTAGAAATGTTTTAAGCATATACTTGCCCCCTTTTTTTGGACACAAGTATATGTTTCATTTATCACAGTTTATATTTTTCATTATGTTACATTTAATATTAAAATTTGTTAGTTTTCATCAGAAAGGTTTCTTATGCTATTACTTATCATCAGATATTTTTTCCTAATATTTTGTTGCATATATTCACATATTAAAATAATTAATTTTAAACCAATTACCAGGGTACACATTATATATCATGCCCTTTTTTCCCTTTTACTAAGTATAACAATTCCCTTTCTTACTCAAAATACAAGTTTTTCATTTAGATTTTCCTTACTATTTATATGCTATACACTTATAATGACCATATATCTCAAAACAGCTATTTTAAACACACTAGTCATTACCATTATAGCTTTTGCATTAAGTTATCTTTCATTATCAATATCAGCTAGTATATTAAGTATTTCTATTTCTTTTTTCACAAATTCAATTATTCTATCAAAACCAATTTTTGTATTTCTAGGTGGACTATTACAAAATATACTCATATATTTTCTTTTTCACATTAAAAGATTGCAAAATGGAATGCCATTTCTACTAAATAATACTCTTTTCAATTTAGGAATTTGTTTTAGTTTTATTGTAATTTTCTATAATAACATGCTTCAGAAAATTCCTTTATTTACTAGATCCCTTCAACTATTTCTTGTAATTTTTCTCTTCCTCCTCGCCATCGCACTTCTCATTTGGTGGCGGCGTAAGATTACGCAAAGTTATGTGGAGAAATTAAGAGTCAGTGAAGTTGAAACACTTTATAAAGAGATTTCAGATAAAGATTTAGAAATTGAGAAACTTCTTGCAAATAATGAACAGCTTGCTGGCATCATACATAAGGATAACAAGTTGATTCCTGCTATGGAATTGGCTGTAAGAAATTATTTGCAGACAGCAACACTTATGAAACCGGAAGATGCAAAGCAAATGGGAACAGATCTGCTTGCAAAATTAGAACGGATGTCCGCAGAGAGAACTGGTATTATCCGCACTTATCGCGAAATGAATTCTTACCGACAAAGATGTGGGTTAACATCTATAGATGCCATTATCGATTTCATGGATAATCGCGCCAGTGATTTGGGAATTGAATATCATTACCAATACGATAAAGGCCTGAAAGAAATGCTGCCAGCTTATATCAGCGAGGATGATGCCATGCATCTGCTTTCTGATGTAATAGAGAATGCGATTATTGCGTCCACCCATAACGAGAAGAAAATTGTCCACATTCACATTGGTTTTATCCAAGGGACACTTTTCATGGACATCTCTGACAGCGGTATACCATTTACTCCTGAGACCTACCAAAACCTCGGTACGCTTCAATACACCACTCACGCTGAACAAGGTGGCAGTGGAATAGGACTCATGCATCTTGGAGAATTGAAAAAACGATATAAATTCTCCCTACACATATATGAATATCCCGAAACAGAAACTGTTTATACAAAGAAAATCCGTATTCTATTTGACAAAAAGAATCACTATTTGATTCAGTCATACCGTGCCAAGGATATCCGTGCAACAGTTATTCGTAACGATTTACATATTTTTCAATATACTGATTCCGAAAACGAAATCTCTATATTAGATAACAAGTCCAAGCAACCTATATAAACTGCTTGGACTTTTATATTTTTTCTTGCATTCATAATTCTTATATGCTATTATCTTTTTCATCAGAAGCACTTCTGCTTCTTTTATTCAATTAATAGCAGAATTTCATGTCATTCTGTTATTGTTCCGGCGTTTCGCCACTGATTTCAACATCCCAATCTTATATTTGAAATCTGTTTCTTAACGCACAAAGTAACTATTTACAAATCATTTTTCACATCATGAAAGGAAACAAATCTAATGAAGAAACAAGAAATTTTAACTGGAAAACTGTGCTACACACTTACGAATGATTATCTGTTTCATATCGTGTTTCAAAAGAACAGAAAAATACTCCGTGGCTTGGTACAAAGCCTGCTAAACCTAAAAGATGAAGAAATTATAGATATTGTTTTAGAAAATCCGATTACACCTAGCGAAATAGTAAATGACAAGACTGTAATACTTGACCTGTTAATAACTCTTAATAACAACAAAAAAATCAATATTGAAATGCAGGTCTTAAACAACAACGACTGGCCTGAACGCTCCCTTACATATTTATGCAAGGCTTTTGATAATCTTCAAGAAGGACAGGATTACATTGATGTCATGTCTGCCATACATATCGGTATTCTTGATTTTACACTTTTTCCTGAACATCCTGAATTTTATGCACACTACGCCATGAAAAATATCATAAACAATAATATTTACAGTGACAAACTGCTACTAAATGTGCTAGACTTAAATCAGATTCATCTTGCAACAGACGAAGATATTGCTTGTGGACTTCAACACTGGGCAAGACTATTTAAAGCAAAAACATGGGAGGAACTTCAAATGTTAGCATCTGAATACGAAGTATTTGAGGATATTACAGACACCATGCAGCAGGCACTGGCTGACAAAAAAACTCGTATGGAATGTGAAGCTAGAGAACGTTATGAACGTGATCGTACCTCTCTTTATAATTCCGGACGTAGAGAAGGACGTAAGGAATCCATTATCAAGACTATTTCTATTATTCATGACCTTACTCTGCCAAAAGAAACTGCCATTCAACAACTCACAGAAAAATTTGAACTATCCCAGACAGAAGCCATTGAACTAGTTGATTTACATTGGAAGTAGTAATTCCAAACATATCTCCATCAAAGCGGTCTTTACTAACCGCTTTGATTAACATAATTTCATCTTAATAACTATCATTCTGTTATTGTTCCGGCGTTTCGCCACTTTTTCAACTTTATTAATCAAGTCTATATTGCATTATCATGCAAAGAAAGCGAGGTTTTCATGTCAAACTCTGCAACTGTTAACCGTGAGAATAAAAGTCTCTTATTCTGTTTTATCTTTGGCTCTGAGGAAAACAAAAAATACCTGTTATCATTATATAATGCCGTAAACAACACCAATTATACTAATCTTGACGATATTGAGATCAATACACTCTCCGACATCATCTATATCCGTATGAAAAATGATGTCTCTTTTCTACTCGATTCTAATATGAGTCTCTATGAGCACCAAAGTACCTTTAATCCCAACATGCCCCTTCGAGGAATGATGTATTTCTCCACTCTTTATTCCCAATTTTTATCTGAAAATCATAAAAATATTTATGGTAAATCCCTTGTAAAAATCCCCACGCCACGATATATTGTATTCTATAATGGTAATGATGATTATCCAAACAAATTAGAATTAAAATTATCAGATGCGTTTGAAAGACCTGATCATTCCAACGGTTTTGAATGGACTGCTACCATGCTCAATATCAATAAAGGTCATAACCTGGATATCATGAACAAATGTCAGGCATTATCGCAATATTCGGACTTTGTTGCAAAAGTAAGAGAATATAATCAAATCATGCCCCTTAAGGCGTCCATTGATTTGGCTGTGGAATATGCGATTTCCCATAATTATCTGGATGGTTTTTTTAAGAAACATAAGGAGGGAATTATGCTTTCATGTTTAACAGAATTTAATGAAGAAGTGTTTAGAAAAGGGATTCACGAAGAAGGGTATATAGATGGTTGTACGGATACACGTAAAGAAGATATTATTAAAGTGATTTTCATGATGAAGGATATTAATGTATCTAAAGAAACTGCCATTCAACAGCTCACAGAAAAATTTGAACTGTCCCAGACAGAAGCCATTGAACTAGTTGACTTACACTGGCAGTAATTTGTCTAATTATGTAGGTTTTACACTTTTAAGAAATAAATCCGTACCACCGGCGTGGTGCTGATTCATTCTGACTCGATTTGGACTTTTTTAATTATATTCATAATAATAAATCCAAATATCCATTTATTTTCTAGTATGATTAGTAAATTTCTTGCATTTCGGACTATTTTGACATTATTTTACCCCCAAAGTCCAAAAAGTTGAGTATTCCTGGACTTTATATTGTGTTATACGTAATATAATCCAAATTCCTATTAAATGTGCATTAATCATATAAAATATAATGTTTTTTTGGACTATACAGAATTAATTATAAAAAAATAGTCCAAATTGTTACCACATTCTTTTTTTGCTTGAAGCTAAAGCTGTCCGTGGACACACCTGCATAG
>CAZHGE010000006.1:0-53725 GCA_964531805.1 uncultured Lachnospiraceae bacterium | reverse complement strand
CAACACGCGCGTTAATTGAAGCAGGCGCAGATGCAGTTAAGGTTGGTATCGGACCTGGTTCTATTTGTACAACACGTGTTGTTGCAGGTATTGGTGTTCCACAGATTTCTGCTATTATGGACTGCTATGCAGTAGCAAAAGAGTTTGGTATTCCGATTATTGCAGACGGTGGTATTAAATACTCAGGTGATATTACAAAAGCAATCGCAGCTGGCGGTAATGTATGTATGATGGGTAGTATGTTTGCTGGATGTGATGAAAGCCCGGGAACATTTGAATTATTCCAGGGTAGAAAATATAAAGTATACCGTGGTATGGGATCTATTGCAGCGATGGAAAACGGAAGTAAAGACCGTTACTTCCAGACCAATGCGAAGAAACTGGTTCCAGAAGGTGTAGAAGGACGAGTTGCATACAAGGGTCTTGTAGAAGATACTGTATTCCAGTTGCTTGGCGGTCTTCGCTCTGGTATGGGTTATTGTGGATGCCCAACGATTGAAGAGTTAAAAGAAAGAGGCAGATTTGTTAAGATTTCTGCTGCTTCCTTAAAAGAAAGTCATCCACATGACATTCATATTACAAAAGAAGCACCTAACTATAGCACAGATGCTTAATTAGAAAAAGTAAATATTGTCACGTCATGTGAGAAATATTATCGAATTTAATGCCGGAGTTTACGCTCCGGCATTTTTATGGCCAAATGCCAGCTAAGAAAGAATGTATTTTTATAAGATAATGGGAAAAACAACTTGTAAAGATGTGTGTACAAGTGCAGAATAGAAAATGTAAGATTCCATATACAAATTTGTATACTTGTCTGTTTTTTTATGGAAAAACAGTGTATACTGATACTTAATCAATACAATAGCCGGTAAGGCAGAATGAGAGGAGAATATGAACACATTAGAATTACAGAAAAAAGCTGTAGATGTCAGAAAAGGAATCGTGACAGCTGTTCATGCTGCAAAATCAGGTCATCCAGGTGGATCACTTTCTGCAGCAGACATTTTTACTTATCTCTATTTTGTAGAGATGAATGTTGATCCTAAAAATCCAAAGGCAGAAGATCGCGATCGTTTTGTTCTTTCTAAGGGACATGTGGCACCGGGCTTATATTCTGCTTTGGCTAACAGAGGATTTTTCCCAGTAGAAGATTTAGAGACTCTTCGTCATGTGGGATCTTATTTACAGGGACATCCAGATATGAAACATATTCCAGGTGTGGATATGTCTTCCGGTTCTTTAGGACAGGGATTTTCCGCAGCGGTAGGTATGGCACTTGCAGCCAAGATGCAGGGAAAAGATTATAGAACATACTGCTTATGCGGCGATGGTGAGATTCAGGAAGGTCAGATTTGGGAAGCTTCCATGTTTGCCGGACACCGTAAACTGGATAACCTTGTTGTAATCGTAGATAATAATAACCTTCAGATCGATGGTAAAATCAGTGATGTATGTTCGCCATATCCAATCGATGAGAAGTTCAAAGCATTTAATTTCCATGTAATCAATGTGGATGGAAATGATTTCGAGGCTCTTGCGGCTGCTTTTGAAGAAGCAAAGCAGACAAAAGGAATGCCGACAGCTATCGTAGCAAAAACAATCAAAGGTAAGGGTGTATCCTTTATGGAAGATAATGCTGGCTGGCATGGAAAAGCACCTAACGATGAAGAATTTGCAATTGCTATGGAAGAACTCACAAAGGAGGGTGAAAGACTGTGTCAGATGTAAAGAAAATCGCTACAAGAGAAAGTTATGGTAATGCGTTAAAAGAGTTGGGAGAAAAGAAAGAAAACCTTGTTGTATTAGATGCGGATTTAGCAGGTGCAACAAAGACAAGCGTATTTATGAAAGCTTTTCCTGACAGACATATTGACTGTGGTATCGCAGAAGCAAATATGACAGGTATTGCGGCGGGTCTTGCAACCTGCGGATATGTTCCTTTCGTATCTACATTTGCGATGTTTGCGGCTGGCCGTGCTTATGAGCAGGTTCGTAACTCCATCGGTTATCCTCATTTAAATGTTAAAATCGCAGCGACTCACGCAGGTATTTCTGTTGGAGAAGATGGTGCTACACATCAGTGTAACGAAGATCTTGCTTTAATGAGAGAAATACCTGGTATGGTGGTATTAAATCCAAGTGATGATATCGAAGCAAAAGCGGCAGTAGAAGCTGCATATGAGCATGATGGTCCTGTTTATATGCGTTTTGGACGTGCTGCAGTGCCGGTAATTAACGATAATCCGGATTATAAGTTTGAGATTGGTAAGGGTATTACACTCCGCGAAGGTAAGGATGTGGCTTTAATTGCAACAGGTCTTTTGGTAGCATCTGCATTAGAAGCAGCTGAAATGTTAGCAGCGGATGGTATTGAAGCAACTGTAATCAATATCCATACTATCAAACCATTGGATAAAGAATTAGTAGTAAAAGCAGCTAAGGAAACAGGAAGGGTTTACACATTAGAAGAGCATTCAATCATTGGTGGACTCGGAAGTGCCGTTATGGAATGTTTATCAGAAGAATATCCATGCAAAGTGACACGTATCGGTATCAATGATGTATTTGGTGAGTCAGGTCCAGCTGGTGAACTGATTAAGAAATATGGCTTGGATGGTAAATCCATTTATGAAAAAGTGAAATCAGAATAAATGGAAAAGAAGATGAAGTGCTCAAAACTGGTGGAAGATTTAAAAGAACAAATCTTGTCCGGTAAAATTAAACCGGGTGATAAAATATCTTCTGAAAATGTTTTGGCAAGAGATTACGGGATCAGCAGGCAGACGGTACGTAAAGCCATTGATATTCTGCGCAATGAAGGATTTGTTTACGCAGAGCATGGCAGAGGGACCTTCTGTTCTGATATGATTAAACAGAATAGCAGTTCCGGTAATGTGGCAGTTGTTATGACTTTTCTTTCAGATTATATTTTTCCACATATTATCCGTGGGATTGATGAAGTGTTGGAACGGGAAGAATACAGCATTTTATTAAAAAGTACACATAATTACCGTAAATTAGAAGCAAAGTGCTTGGAAGAACTGGTGAAAAAGAATATTGATGGTCTTATCATTGAGCCTAGTAAAAGCCGTGTGGCATTTAAAGGTCATGACGCTTTTTCCATATTGGATCAATACCAGGTTCCGTATGTGTTTATTCAAGGTGTTTATCATGGTATGGAGGATAAACCATATGTAGTATTGGATGATGAACTGGGTGGTTATTTAAGTACGAAGCATTTGATTGAACTGGGGCACCGTAAGATTATAGGTATTTTTAAGTCCGATGACCAGCAGGGACAGGGAAGACACAGTGGATATGTAAAAGCCTTGACAGAAGCTGGTATTTGGTATGATCCAGAGAGAGTAATTTGGTTTCATACGGAGGATATGTATACACTTCCGGAAGAAATGATACGTGATTTGGCTGGACGGATGGAGTTTGACGCTATTGTTTCCTATAATGATAGAATTGCAATTGATGTAATCCGTGGATTGGAAGCAAAAGGATTACGTGTGCCGGAGGATATTTCAGTAGCAGGTTTTGATGATTCGGAATTGGCTAGGAATTTCAAGGTGCCTTTGACAACAGTTAAGCATCCGCAAAGCAGAATTGGGGAGGAAGCAGCAGAACTGTTGATTAAATTAATAAAAGGTCAGACTCTGGAAGCAGATAAACTGCATATTAAAATGAAGCCGGAGCTTGTGGTAAGAGAATCTACTAGAAAAAGAGAATAAGAGATTAGTTTTTTTATACTCAAATATGCAAAAAATGATGACCTCCAAATGTTAGAATGACATCTGACATTTGGAGGTTCATTATTTTCAAAAATTTTTTATTCAAATAAGGATAATCCGTTTGTCGTATAATATCCAAGCATGGAAACAAAGGTTGCATATAATAAACTGACCGTTAAGAATGCGTAAACCAGATGATAGAAAAAGGCACTCGTTAATGTGGCAGCAGTTTTTTCTTTCGATTCAAAAGCGGCATTATTTTTAGTCACTAGTCCAAGCGTTTTTAAGACAATCCATTCTATAATACCAATCAGTTTTTCGATTCCAATGGTAAGGAAATACATAAACGGAATCACCATCGGCAGATAGTACCTTCCCTGTGGCTGGAAATCAAAGGTGTAAGAATAATATAAAGCCAGAATAACCGGAATGATAATACCTAAACACATAGTAAAATGAACCAGCCATTTCTGGGAACGCTTTGCCCAGCTCAAAACCGAAGTCTTAAATGGAATGAATAGTCCGATTACGGCCATAAAGAACAGGTCCTTGAATGCCATGTAAATATAATGGTGTGTTGGAATTAACATCGGACCGAACATGGCAATAAAACTTTTCCATACCAGTGTAAAATAGTTGGTGCCAAAAACCATTTCTTTCAAGGTCATTCCCATTCGCTGACACGTGTCTCTAGTATAAGGATTATAATCTTCTAATCCGGTTTCGGCAGCACAGAGATTACGTGCTTCCAATGCTAAAAAGTCACCATCATATAAAAGTGTATTACGGATAAACCACCAGGAAATACAGAGTAATACGATTACGCTGATAAATAGACCTTTTCGTAAAAGACTGCGGTAATCATAAACAGAGGCTTCCGCCCCATCACTCGTCGTTGATAATACCGCGGTATCGGAATCGGTATCTAAACGACTTCTGAAAAATTTTGCAAAATAAGCAAGGAAAAATAATACAGCACAGACAATGATTCCGTAACAATTATAATAAGACAAAGCACAAAGAATGACACCGACAGCAAGCTCGATGCATGTCCGCTTGGAAAAGTCATCCTTAAGTCCACAGATTAGGGCATGTAAAACAATCGCAATGGATAACAGTCCTATGGAATCGGTGTTTACATAAGTATGGATAAACAGATTCTGTGGCAGAAAAACGACAGCAAGGGTAAATGCCCAGGCTGCTTTTTTATTTTCAAACAGCAAATCGCTTAATTTTTTTACATAAAGCGCTGTGATACAACCTATAAAAACACTGAATAAACGGGAAATGAAAACGCGCATTTCCAAAGATGGTTCCAATACGGAAAAACACCGTAACAGATAACCGTCAATGATGTAGGTGAGTATGGGCTGAAAAGCATAGGAACCACCGTAGCCATCCAAAATAACTTCGGGATCTGCACCGTGGGGCAGGGTCCCATGTTCATAAATATACTCCACTACTTTAAAGCGGTTGATCTCATCCGGTCCATCTCCGAAGGGCTGGATAATAGCAAATGTCAGCATACAGGACAGAGCCACGGCTAACATCAAAAAAATGCGTATATGTTCTATGTTTAATTTCTTTTTCATTAGATAACTCCTTGTTTGGGATAGGGATATTGTAACAGAAAAGAAGGGGGATTACATTAATTAATTTCGTTTTCAGAAATTTACTTTATTTGGTAAATATGGTAAGGTTATATATTGATGGGGATTTGGAGTTTTTTGTGGAGGTTTGAGGAAAATGGGTATTTTTGCAGGCTTACAATCTTTTATTCCGGAGAGATTAGAGCATTTTTTATATAAATATGGTGAAATTGCAAAAGTATATGTAGCAGCTGTTGATGGAAATGGGGAACTGCTTGTGAATTTTGCATGCAGTGAAGAAGAAAGAGTAAAAATTGACCAGGTGTTTCCAGTGGAAGATCGTAAGGCGTTATTCCAAAGAGTAACCGAATTTGGACTGGAGGATCAGGTTGTAGAAGATACTTCATTTGAGGGAATAAAGATTGCTGCCAGTGCCATCAAACAGAAGGGAAAAACGCAGATGGTATGGCTGTTCCTTGGGCAGATTAAAGATGTGGCTATAGAGGAAGATACCATCGAAAAAAGTGATTTGGAATCCTCAATGATATTTGAGAGACAGACAACTCTGTCCCTCTTTTTCTGGGCAATTGATGTATTGCGCGATATGGGATCGGAGTGTGTTCAGGCACAACATTCCGTGGCAGAATGGGAAGCGGCTAACCGCCGCAGCCAGAATTCAGCAAGTGAAATGACTGGAAGTATGCAGCGCATGGAGATCATTATGGATATCCTGCAGCATTTGGACAGTGATAAATCTATTGAGTATATTATGCAGGAATTTTTGCAAGTGACAGCTGTTTATCTGAAAGCGGATATTGCGAATATCGTTCAGGTAAAAGACGGACAGATTCAATTTATAGCTCAATGGGGTGAGGAAGATGCGGCGCTGAACCGTTTAATTCGTAAAGGTAAATTGGAACTGCCAGAAGGTAGAAAACCAAAAATTTTATCGTTTGATTCTCCTGTTTTGCGTTCGCTTCGGGAGGAGCAGGGCACGCTTCCTTTTAATGCGGTTACTTTGATGCCGGTCGAGATTGGCAAACAAACGAATATGTATGTTTGTTATTATGATATACAGAGAGAGCGTATTTGGAAACTGGATGAGATTCAGTTTATGAAAGATACAATTCGTATTTTAAAGAGCATTTTAGAAAAACGGATTCAAAAGAAGTCGATTGCCAGTTCTTATGCCTCATTGGAAGAAATATTAGAGACAATTGGATGTGCAGTAATTGTATTTGATTCTGACAACCATGAGATCCAGTTTATGAATCAGAGAACAAATCTTATGTTCCCAAAGGGCTGGGTGAATGATCAGTTTTCGGAAGAAGTAAGACAAATTCTGATTCAGAATAAAGCATATGAATTTTGTGACCGGAAAAGAGAAACATGGTATGAGGCGCACCGCAATGAAGTGCGCTGGGTGGACGGACAAAACCGCACCATGTATTCGATTTTTGATATTACGGATAAAAAACAGTATCAGCAGAAGATTGAACAGCAGGCATATACAGACTTTTTAACGGGTTTGTTTAATCGTCTCTGTTGTGAACGTGACTTGGCAAGAACGGTTGATGAAGCGAAAAAATATGGGGAGACAGGTGCGCTTTTATACCTGGATTTAGATGATTTTAAGCATATCAACGACGGTTTAGGACATCGTTATGGAGATGTTTTATTAAAAAATATCAGTGATGCCTTTCGAAAGATAAAAGGAATCGAAGAGACGTCTTATCGTATGGGCGGGGATGAATTTGTCATCATCATTCCCCCAAGCTGGTATGGTGATTTCAATCGTATTGTGGAAGAAATCAAGGATATTTTTGCAAAACCATGGGCATTAAAGGATGGCAATTATTACTGTACTATGAGTATGGGAATTGTGACCTTCCCAGAGGAAAATGACTCGGTTTCTGATTTGATTCAGAAAGCGGACATTGCCATGTATGAAGCTAAGAAAAGTGGTAAGAACCGTGTGGCAAAATACGATGGGGATAAACTTTCAGAGGCAAATAAGCGTCTGGATATGGAGAAAAACATGCGTGATGCCACTACAAACGGCTATCACGAATTTCAGATTTATTATCAGCCGATTGTGGATATTCAAAAGAAAAATACGCCTTGTGTAGGCGCGGAAGCATTGATTCGTTGGAATAGTGCGGCACTTGGTTTTATTTCTCCGGTTGATTTTATTCCACTTGCAGAATATTTGGGATTGATCAATCCGATTGGCAATCATGTTCTTCGTCAGGCATGTATTGCCTGTAAGGAATGGAATGACAATGGACATCCGGAATATAAGGTAAATGTAAATTTATCCGTCATCCAGTTATTGCAGAATAATATCGTGGAGATTGTGGAAGAAACCTTAAAAGAAACCGGATTAAATCCACGAAATCTGACTTTGGAAGTAACAGAGAGTCTTGCCATTAACGATATGGAACGTATGAAAGGTATCATGCGCCGGATTCGTACTCTTGGTGTACGAATTGCATTGGATGATTTTGGAACCGGATATTCTTCCTTAAATCACATCCGCGAAATTCCACTGGATGTCATTAAAGTGGATCAGTCCTTTGTACGGGATTTGGTAGAGGATGATTATTCCCAGTCCTTCGTAAAAATGGTAGCAGAGTTAGCAAGCACCCTTGGGGTAAGCATCTGTGTAGAAGGAATTGAGAAATACGAACAATATAAAGTTCTGGAAAATATGAAGGTACGCCTGGTACAGGGCTATTACTTTGACCGCCCGATGCCAAAGGCAGACTTTGTGGAGAAATATGTAAATACCAGTGCAGAAGAACCTGTTAAAAAGAAAGAGGTTCGGAGGAAAAAATAGTGAAACTGATTGATTTGCTGTCGTATAAGAAAATATATATTCAATGTCATGACAATCCGGATGCAGATACCATTGCGTCCGGTTTTGCCCTATACCGGTATTTTTTGGAACATGGCAAGGATGTAGTCTATTTTTACAGCGGCAAATTTATGATACAGAAATCGAATCTGATGCTGATGATAAAAGAACTTCAGATACCGATTCTTTATGTAAAGGAACCACCTAAGTTAGAGGATGAACTGCTGCTTATGGTGGACTGCCAGTATAAGGCAGGAAACGTAACAAAGGTAACAGCAGAAAATGTTGCAGTAATCGATCATCATCAGTTGGAAATGGAAGAAAATGAATTTTGCGAGATTGACTCTGGATTGGGAAGCTGCTCTACTTTAGTATGGAAACTTCTTATGGATGCGGACTATCCAGTTAACGAAGATATTGCCATTGGTACGGCACTTTACTATGGACTTTATACGGACACCAATCAGTTTGCGGAAGTGTATAATCCGCTGGATATGGATATGCGGGAAAGTGTTATGGTTAATCAGAGTATGATCAGACAGTTTCGCAATGCCAATATTTCTTTGGCGGAGTTAGAGACGGCAGGCATTGCCCTGATTCGTAATATTTATAATGAACAGTATCGGTATGCCATTATCAAAGCAGCACCTTGTGATCCTAATATTTTAGGTGTGATTAGTGACTTTTTATTACAGGTGGACTGTGTGGACACCTGTGTTGTGTATAATATTTTAAATGATGGTATTAAATTATCCGTCCGCAGCTGCATCAAAGAGGTGCGTGCCAATGAACTGGCAGAATTTTTATGTGAAGGAATTGGTTCCGGCGGTGGTCATGTGGAAAAAGCAGGCGGATTTATCAGTGCAAAACTCTATGAAAAGCAGTATAACGGGATTCATACGGAATCCTATTTCGGTGACCGTTTGAATGAGTATTTTGAAAATACAGAGATTATTTATGCAAAAAAAGCATCCATTGATGTAAGCAGCATGGAGTTGTACCAGAAAAAGGAAATGGTTCTCGGTTTTGTGCGGGCAAATAACGTGTACCCACTGGGAACCAAGATAAGGGTCCGTACTTTGGAAGGTGATGTGGACTTAGAGGTAACCCGGGAACTGATTATTATGATTGGTATCAAGGGTGAGGTATACCCGATTACGGAAGAAAAGTTTAACCGCTCATACAGAGTGTTGGAAGAAAAATCAGATTTGCACAACACCACAATTCAGATGAAATATGTTCCGATGATTAAAAACCGCATGGATAATACGGCGAAACTCATCACAGAATTTGCAGGAAGCTGCGTAACTACAGGAACATCCCAAATCTATGCGAAACAATTGGAAAAAACAACAAAGATTTTTACAGCATGGGATGAAGAAAAATACATGCTTGGAAAGGCAGGAGATTATCTGGCGGTGCGCAAGGAGGACCATCATGATATTTATGCTGTAGAGGAGCATATTTTTGGTTTGACATACGAAAAAGTATAAAATTTATGTAGCGTGTTTGGAAATTTATGAATGAAAAGTTATATGCGCTGCAATAAGGAAACCCCTTGTTATCATATTTTTCGTGTGATAAAATAATAATGTATTTTGACCAAAAGCACTCATGTGCCTTTGGCTTTTTGAATGGAAACAGAAAGGCTGGATTTTATTTTGAGTACAGAAAGCAGAAATTTCATTGAACAGATTATCGACAAGGATTTGGCAGAGGGCGTTTACGACACCGTCCATACACGTTTTCCGCCGGAACCGAATGGATATTTACATATAGGACATGCAAAGGCAATTCTTGTAAATTATGGAATTGCACAGAAATACGGTGGAAAGTTTAATATGCGTTTCGACGATACGAATCCGACAAAGGAGGATATCGAATTTGTAGAGTCTATTAAGGCAGATGTTCAGTGGCTGGGTGCTGACTGGGAGGATAGATTGTTTTATGCGTCCAATTATTTCGGACAGATGTATGAAGCGGCTGTAAAATTAATTAAAAAAGGAAAAGCATATGTGTCTGATCTTTCAGCAGAAGAGATTAGAGAATATAGAGGTTCTTTTACAGAACCGGGTAAAGAAGATCCATATAGTACCCGTTCTATTGAAGAAAATTTACAGTTATTTGAGGAAATGAAGGCTGGAAAATATGCGGATGGTGAGAAGGTACTGCGTGCACGCATTGATATGACATCTTCGAATATCAATATGCGTGACCCGGTTCTTTATCGTATTGCGCATATGTCTCACCATAATACGGGTGATGAGTGGTGTATTTATCCAATGTATGATTTTGCGCATCCGATAGAAGATGCGATTGAAGGAATCACACATTCTATTTGTACCTTGGAATTTGAAGATCACAGACCTTTATATGACTGGGTAGTAAGAGAATTAGAATATCCACATCCACCAAAACAGATTGAACAGGCAAAGATGTATCTGAAGAATGTAGTAACAGGTAAGAGATATATCAAAAAACTGGTACAGGAAGGAATTGTAGATGGATGGGATGATCCAAGACTGGTTTCTATTTCAGCGCTGAGAAGACGTGGTTTTACACCGGAGTCTATTAGAGCGTTTGTTGATATGTGTGGTGTTTCCAAAGCCAACTCTATTGCAGATTATGCAGCATTGGAATATTGCATTCGTGAGGATTTGAAGACAAAAGCACCTCGAATGATGGCAATTTTGGACCCTGTAAAACTTATTATCGACAATTATCCGGAAGGTCAGGTTGAGTGGCTGGATGCTCCTCTTAATTTAGGTAATGAGGAATTGGGAACACGAAAGATTCCATTCAGTAGAGAATTATATATTGAAAGAGAAGATTTCATGGAGGAACCTCCTAAGAAATATTTCCGTATGTTCCCAGGAAATGAAGTGCGTTTAATGAATGCTTACTTCGTAAAATGTACTGGCTGTGTCAAAGATGAAAATGGCAATGTAATCGAAGTGCACGGAACTTATGATCCAGAAACTAAAGGCGGCAATAGCAATGACGGACGTAAGGTAAAAGGTACGATCCATTTCGTATCTGCTGCAGAAGCGGTCAAAGCAGAAGTTCGTATTTATGAAAATATCATTGACGAAGAAAAAGGTGTGTATAATGAAGATGGTTCTTTGAACTTGAATCCAGATTCTCTTAAGATCTTGAAGGATTGTTACTTGGAGCCTGACTTTGCAAAAGCAAAAGCTTATGATAGATTCCAGTTTGTTCGTCAGGGATTTTTCTGTGTAGATGCGAAGGATTCAAAACCGGATGCTTTGGTATTTAACCGTATTGTTTCACTTAAGAGTTCATTTGTATTACCGAAAAATGATAATTAAAGAATTGCTTTAAATACAGGTAAGAAGATAGGGAGAGATTTTTTATGGGTTTATTTGATGGAATGGAAGCCTTTGGCGTAGGTAATATGACAACAAAGGATATTTTTGAAGATCCAAAGGCAAAAGAAGCTGCATTAAAAGCAAAAATGGCAGCAGAAAAGATTTTTGTGGAAGAAGATTTTCTGTTTGAAAAAACATATGAATGTCCAGCCTGCTATAAAGAATTTAAAGAACACACATTGCGTACAGGAAAGGCTCGTTTGTTAAAAACGGCAATGGATCTTCGTCCAACTTTTGAAGGAATAGAACCATTAAAATATGATGTAGTACAGTGTAGGGAATGTGGTTTTACTGCATTGACAAGATATTTTGTGCCAATGACAGCGGCACAGCGTAAAGCAGTTATGGAGAAGATTACGCCTAACTTTAGAAAAACACCGGAAAAGAAATTATATTCTTATGATGATGCAGTTATGCGTTATAGAATGGCACTTGTCAATGCTGTTGTAAAGCAGTCTAAAGCAAGTGAAAAAGCGTATGTTTGTCTGCGTGGCGGTTGGCTTTGCAGAAGTTATATTGAAGATATGCAGGAAAAAGGGAATGCGGATGCTGCTAAAATTGCAGAAATTGGCAAGTTAGAAGAGGAATTCCTTAAGAATGCATACGAAGGTTTTATCGCAGCAGAGCAGAGTGAAACTTTCCCAATGTGTGGGATGGATGAGTCTACATTGGAATATTTGATTGCTGCATTGGCAATCCGCTTTAAGCATTACGATGTGGCTTCTAAATTAATCTCTAATCTTTTAATGTCACAGAATGTAAATGCACGTGTCAAGGATAAAGTGCGTGATCTGAAGGATGAAGTAATCCGTTTACAGAAAGAAGCCAAAAAATAATGAATGAATTAATCATTTCCCTTTCCGATAAAAATGGAAAGCATCTCTACGAGCAGATTTACACCCATATAAAAAAGGAAATCGTAGAGGGCAGAATGAACACAAAAGAAAAGCTCCCTTCCACAAGGGCGCTTTCTTTGTATCTACAGGTATCGAGAAGTACGGTTTCTTTGGCTTACGACCAGCTGTTGGCAGAGGGGTATATTGAGGCAGTCGCTGGAAGTGGTTATTATGTAAGTCGTTTGGATAATCTATATCAGAATAAAGAAACTGAGTCAAAGAAGATTGAGACTGTTAAGCCCGGAAAAAAAGAAGAAGGTATTGTATTTTCTCCTGTTGGAGTGGATTTATCCCAGTTTCCCCATTCTGCGTGGCGTAAGATTACGCGTGAGGTTTTGTCAGCTGAGGGAACTTTATTTGTTGGTGGGGATGCTCAGGGAGAACTAGCACTGCGTACATCCATCCGGCAGTACATTCACGCGGCAAGAGGCGTAATCTGCACAGAGGATCAGATTATTGTAGGAGCCGGAAGTGAATATCTGCTTATGCTGCTACAGAAATTAATTGGAACAGATACCATAGTTGCGTTTGAAGATCCCACTTATATGAAGGCATATAGAAGTTTTGCAGATGCGGGATTTCCTGTAAGACTGGTATCCACAGATAAAAACGGCATGAATGTAGCGCAACTGGAAGAAACAGGAGCACATATTGCATACGTGATGCCTTCCCATCAATATCCGACTGGAATTGTTATGCCCATTGGACGACGGCTGGAATTACTAAAATGGGCAGATAAAAGCCCGGACCGGTATGTGATAGAAGACGATTACGATAGTGAGTTCAGGTACAAAGGGAAACCAATTCCTTCTTTACAGTCTACAGACCGTGGAGACAAAGTGATTTATATTGGGACATTTTCCAAAGCGGTAGCACCGGCGATCCGTGTTAGTTATATGGTTCTTCCACATGTACTGTTACAAAGATATCGGGAACATGGTTCTTATTTATCAGCAACTGTATCACGTATGGACCAGCGTATTCTGAATGAATTTATGCAGAGAGGATATTTCGAACGATATTTAAACCGTATGCGAAAAGTGTATCGTGATAAGCATGATAAATTATTGACACTGCTTGCTCCTTTTGAAAAGAAATTTGTGATTGGCGGAGAATGGTCTGGTTTACATCTGCTTTTGACGGCTAGAGAGAATGTGTCGGAACAGGAATTAATCAGCAGGGCTGCCGATGCAGGGGTAAAGGTATTTGGTATGAGCGATAATCTGGTAGAAGAAAAGGAAAAGTATTCGCAGAAAGCAACCATTTTACTTGGTTATGCAGCACTTTCAGATCAGGAAATGGAACAAGGAATCGAACAACTGAAAAAAGCGTGGTTGTAGAATAGACTTTTAAGATCTAAATACTTTGAATCAACAGAAAGGATACATAAAAAGATGAAAGAAAAATTATATACCATCCCATTAAATGATGCGGTGAATGCACAGGATGAATGTCCATTCTGTTTTATTGAGCGTAAGATTGAACAGGATATGATGGATTTTGTATTAGGAAGCGGATCTTCCTATATGGAAAGCGATGTCCGTGAACAGACGGACAAAGCCGGTTTTTGCCGCATGCACTTTAAAAAGATGTATGATTATGGCAATACCCTGGGCAATGCATGGATTATAAAGACTCATATGAAAGAAACAATTTATGAGATGAAAAAGGCCATGAAGGCAAGTTCGGGAGTGCAGGCTGTAGGCGGCGGTTTGTTTCGTAAGAAATCCGTATCCGGCGGCAATCCGGTTTCTGCATGGGTAAATGAAAGAGAACAGTCCTGCTATATTTGTAATCAGTTTAAGGACCATTATGACCGTTATATGGACACCTTTTTTGAGTTGTATAAAAAGGATTCTGCGTTTAAAGAGAAAATTAATACAGGAAAGGGGTTCTGTCTTCCACATTTCGGTGATCTCTGTGATGCGGCGCAGACCCGTTTAAAAGATAAGGAATTGCAGGAATTCTTTGAGGTATCATTTAAACTTATGGAAGAAAACATGGAACGTCTTTTTGAGGACGATGCATGGTTGATTGAAAAATTCGATTATCGTAATAAGGATGCAGATTGGAAAAATTCCCGCGAAGCATTACAGAATTGCATGCAGAAGTTAAAGGGCGGATATCCAGCAGATCCTGTATATAAACAGAAAAAATAAAAGGGTTCTATGTTGGAAAGAGGCAGTCCTGTTATAGGGAAATTTTTAGTAAGAAACGCTGGCACGCATTGCGCGCCAGCGTTTCTTATCGTCCTTCATGCAGATCATATCCGGTAAGAACTTTCATGATCTCATATATTTTGTATTTTGTATCATAATCACAATATTGCAGGTGCCGCATAATCTGCTTGTCAATATTATCTTTTTCGGCATGTTCCAGCTGATAATGATATTCCGCATCTATAAAATAATCTACGCTGCACTCCAAAGCATTTGCGATATTGATTAATGCAGTCAGAGAAGGACTACTGCGGCCAGCTTCAATGTTACAGATATGGCTGGCATTTACATCCAGAGCGTTGGCAAGAAACTCCTGTGTTCTTCCAAATGCTTTGGTGCGCTCCTTGATTTTTGTCCCAATTGTTATATAGTTCAAATCTTTCATTCACTTAACCTCCATTTTATATCTCACCCCTAATACCTTTATTTAATAGTAAGTATTCTTTGGTTTTGGGATAATGTTCAATACCCAAAGAACTTTACGAATAACTAAATTTTTAGAAACTGAACTTGTTAATTTTACAAATAAACATCAAAAAACTTTAGTTATAACTAAAAAACCTTAAACAAACAAAGAGAAAAGTATTATAGTGTAGTAGATGTAAAAAAAAGGTTGTTTAGTAATAACTAATATATGGAGAAAAGATGATTGATATACATAGTCATATCCTGCCTTGTTTAGATGATGGAGCCGGGTCTATGGAAGAGTCAGTTGCTATGTTTCGGATTGCAGCAAAGGAGGGAATTACTTCTATAATTACAACTCCTCATTGCTATGGGCATCGGAGAAGCGCATTACCAGAGAAGATACAAGAGAGATTTGCGCGGGCACAGAAGGAATTGCTGCAGGAGAAAATTCCAATTCATTTATATGCAGGAAATGAGATACAGAAAAGCAGTGGGGACGTCCTTGCACAGAGTTGCCGTCGTTTATCATTAAGCGTCTTCCGGTGCGGCTGACTTTTGATAATAATTATTTTAATGCGTTTTATCAGGGAATACCGATTGGCGGATATACGAAGATGGTTGAAAATATGCTTGATGGAATTGAAGTCAGATTAGACGTTGATTATTTGGAGCATAAAAAGGAATTGGACGCATTGGCAGAAACGGTAGTATATACAGGGCCAATAGATGCGTATTTTGGTTATTCTTTAGGGACCTTAGAGTATCGTTCGGTAAAGTTTGAAACAGAGATTTTGGATATGCCGAATTTTCAAGGGAATGCTGCTGTGAATTATACGGATAGGGATACCCCATGGACAAGAATCATTGAGCATAAATGGTTTGAGTTTGGTAAGGACAAAAATGGAAATGATTTACCTAAGACCGTAATCAGCAGAGAGTTTTCATCTGAATGGAAATGTGGAGATGAGCCATATTATCCAGTGAATGATGAGAAGAATAGCGTGCTGTATACGGAGTATAAAAAACTTCCAGAAGCAGAGCGAAAAATTATTTTTGGCGGGCGTCTTGGTGAGTACAAGTATTATGATATGGATGCGGTAATTGCAAGTGTATTGAATCTTTGTGAGGAAGAGTTGAAGTAAAAGAAATGCAGATATTCTAGAATTTGATTATACCGAAGTGTAGGACAAGTATATATGTGGAAAATGAATACCCTGCCATGCGGCAGGGTATTGTAGTAGATAGAGGTTATTTATCAGATGCTTTTTCAAGTAACGCTAAGCGGGCTTTCAGTTCAGCGATTTCAGCGTTTTTGTCGGCGATTTCAGCGTTTTTCTCGGCAATTTCAGCGTTTTTGTCGGCAATCTCGGCATTTTTTTCAGCAATCATGCAATCTTTGTCAGCATTTTCGGCAGTGAGTGCTTCATTAGCCTGAGTAAGTTCTGCCTTGATACGATGGAGAGCGTTTTTCTCGGCTTCTGCACGAATAAAGCGATCGCAGGTTTCACGAAACTGCTCATCCATATTAAGCTGATACAGAGTTTCGGCAGCAGACTGTAAAGTAGGATTATTATCAATAAGCATACGGATATCCTCCCATGTTTTTGCTTTGAAGAAAGAAGCCCATTTGTCGATTCCATAAGCATGGTCTTCTTCGGTTGCCAATTCGATGTTATTTAATTCTATCACATGTAGCATAAATTTGTCAGTATAAACATTATGATTTTTCACATTTTGCATTTTATAAATGGCATGAAATTCCGGTGTATGTGGAAAGAGTGTAAAGTTAAGAAATCCGATATGTATGGCAGCTTTGGTATTAATATAATTATCGCCTTTATTTAGGTTATCAAAGTTACGACATAAATAGCCCAGAGAACGTTCCGGCCAGTTGCCGTAGTCATTAAGCTGCATTTCAAGATTAATTATGGTGTCGTCATTTAAAAGTGCTTTGATATCCAGAATAAAAGTTTTGTCTTTAATGTATTTGCCTAAGACAATAGGATTGGTTATTTCGACGGATTTTACTTTTGAACGGGGCCAATGGAGCGTGCAGCAGATGAGGTTAGTAAGAGCTTCCTCGTTTTCCTGCAAGAGAGCTTGGAACATGTAATCAATGATTGCCTGATATTTAATTTCTCCGGTTGCTTGCAAAAATAGCTGTCGAAGTGTTGGAGTCATTTTCGGTAAGTATTTCTTATACGGACGAGGCGAAAAAAGTTCAGTTGCATTTTCAGCCGTTTCGATTACATAAGCATTGTTATCATTGGTAAGTAGTGATGGGGTTACATTTGTTTCTTTCATAGAATTGTCCTTTCTGATATGTAATTTTGATTTTTGGAAATATCTGGCGATTTGCCAATATAGATTATCTTTTGTGATTTATGTAGGAAGCAGAAACGCTACCGATTGTCATGATAATAGCATGTAAGATATTGTAAATCAATAGGGAATTTTGTCGAGAAGTAAAAATAAAAACTGGTAACGCGTTTATTGCGTTACCAGTTTTTTTATCGTATCTAAATAATTACAAATCTGTTCAAAAAGCATCTCGGGCTGGAAGGAGCCGGTACGAATTTGATCTTTTGTAAGCCCATCCACTGTATAACGGATAATCGCATCTAAGCGGTTTGGTGAAATTTCTTCCCGAAGAAAATCATGGGAACCCTGTGCATAATATTTCCCCAATGTATCTAAATAGGTGTTTTTGGATGCTTCGATCGTTTCGTTGATATCCAACTGGTTTTCTTCTAAACTTTTTTCAATGAATTCACTCATGTATGGATAACTACGCAGAACATTGAGTTTAGCTCTTTCCAATTCCTTACGGATGGTAAAATAATCCGTTTCTTTTGAAGAAATCAAACGGTCATATTCAAACAACATATATTTTACACTGTAATCGAATAAAAATGAGAATAATCCCATTTTGCTAGTGAAATAATGAAAAAGAAGTCCTTTGCTGATGCCGGCTTCTTTTACTATCACGTCTGTGCTGGCATGGCGGTAGCCATTTTCGGCGAAAATGCGAAGGGCGGCATTGATCATCCTATCCTGTTTTTCTCTATTCAGATCAAAAAATTTCTCGTTCATATATAGACTCCTTACTATTGACTTTATTAGTCAGAAACCTATCATAACACATTTAATTTGGTCGGACAATTGCTAAAAACAAACTAGTAGAAAGGAATTTTTCATGCACAAGATGTTGTGTTGAGCAGACTAACAACTGAGTCGGAATTTGCCATGGAAAAGCTTTATTAAATTACGATTTCAGCCTTGACGCAGGTTTATAGAAAGATTACGATGTTATAAGTGAGTGTCTTTTGGGAACATACTGCATTAGCAGGAAACAAACGGCACTTTAAGAAAAATTGTGTATACAGGAGGAGAAGAGATGAGTAAAGTAAACAAAGACATCGGGGAAGAAGCAATCTACGATGCCAAAAGTCTTGGTACATCCAAAATGCTGATCTTAGGTGTTCAGCACATGTTTGCCATGTTTGGAGCTACCGTATTGGTACCGGCACTTACAGGATTGAGTGTATCAGCAACATTATTATTTGCTGGTTTGGGTACATTGTTGTTCCATTTTCTTGCAAAGGGTAAGGTTCCTGCATTTTTAGGATCTTCCTTTGCATTTTTAGCTGGTTACTGGGCTATTGCACCAAATGGAGAGACGGAATTGCTGCCATATGCCTGTTTTGGTGTAGCATGTGCCGGCTTGTTGTATCTGGTGCTTGCAGCATTTATTAAAGCATTTGGAAGCAGCAAGGTTATGCAGTATTTCCCACCAATCGTAACCGGTCCTATCATTATTGCCATTGGTTTGAATCTGTCTCAGTCAGCGATTGATAATTGTGCTAATAACTGGCTTATCGCTATCATAGCAATTGTTATTGTAATTGTATGCAATATCTGGGGAAAAGGAATGATTAAGATTGTTCCGATTATATGTGGTGTAATCGGTTCTTACGTGATCGCTGCTGTAATGGGACAGGTTGATTTTACTCCGGTTTCAGATGCTGCATGGATTGGACTTCCTATTAAATGGAGTGAGACCGTATTTTCTGTTTTTTCTGCCCCGGATGCCTCTTTACTGATTACTGCAGTTATTACGATCATGCCGATTGCGCTTGCAACTATGGTAGAGCATATTGGTGATATTTCTGCTATTTCTTCTACCGTTGGTAAAAATTATATCAAAGATCCTGGGCTTCACCGCACATTATTAGGTGATGGTCTTGCAACAATTTTAGCTTCATTATTTGGAGCACCTGCCAATACCACATATGGTGAAAATACAGGTGTACTTACTTTGACAAAAGTATATGATCCACTTGTAATCCGTATTGCTGCAGTTTTTGCTATTTTATTTTCTTTCTGTCCTAAGGTATCAGCGCTGATCAGTTGTATGCCGGCAGCAACCATGGGTGGTGTTTCGCTGGTATTATACGGTATGATCTCAGCAGTTGGTGTTCGTAATATTGTAGAGACTAAGGTTGATTTTACAAAGAGCCGCAACGTAATTATCGCAGCCCTTATCCTGGTTCTTTCAATTGGTATCAATTATTCCGCTGCTGGTGCTGTAGCCATTAGAGTAGCAGGTGTAACCATCAGCTTATCAGGCCTCGCAGTAGGATCATTAACAGGTATTATTCTGAACGCAGTCCTTCCGGGCAAAGATTATAAATATGACGAAGAAAAACCTGACGATACAGGTGTGAATTTTGAAGTATAGAAAATGAGATAAGGCAAGAGCGGGAATTGGAAGAAAAGAGAGTCTGATTCCATCTGAAGACTTTTTAAAAACGTCGGCACTAAGTTTGCGTATTTTGCAAACTTAGTGCCGTTACGTTTTTAATTAAGCGAGAGCGTGTCTGAAGATGGAACAGACTCTCTTATTTGATATTGCTTTCTGCAATAGCTTTCAGTTTCTTTAAGTCAGAAATCAGTTCCTCTGAGTAGTGGTCTGCATCTTCATAAAGCTTTCTTGCAGTCGCAGCATCGTCTTTCATTAACGCATCTATTACATCTTTACCATATCCATGGAATTTCACATGCTTTGCTTCTAAGTCTGTCCAGATATCTTTTAAAGCAGGATTCTTAGGAGTCATGGAGTAGTAGAAATGTCCGAAACCACATTTTGCTGCATTCAACTGGAGTGGAAGGATGCTTTCGGAATCTACCATTTCTTTTAAATGTGATAACCAGCCTTCATGAGCAGCAATTGCTTTGCCAATGTGTTGTGCGAATTCTTTCTGCTGCATTCTGTAGAATGGATCATCCGTCATAGTTCCCATAACCTTGGCAGCATTGTCCAAGGTCATTTCGATATCGGCGATTGGTTCTGTTACTTTCTGTAAATCCGTGCTGATTGTACGCATTTGGTTTGTATTGTCTTTTAACGCACGGCATTGTTCTTCAATGCTGTCTGTCTGGGACTCTAATTCTGCCATAGAACTACTGATTTCTTCACTGACAGCCGCCAAAGAACTGATAGAAGAGTTTACAGTAGAAACATGCTTCTGGTTTTCGTCATTGATCGCCCATACGTTACCAATCTTTTCTGTCATGGTGCTGAGAGCATTGATGGTATCCGCAGCGCTTTCAGTACTTTTTTCAGAAGCTGTTTTGATCCCTTCTACGAAGTTACCCATGCTGGCTGTTAAGGTTTGAGTTTCTTCTGCTAGTTTACGGATCTCATCGGCTACAACGGCAAATCCTTTTCCGGCTTCACCGGCTCTGGCTGCTTCGATAGAAGCATTGAGGGCAAGTAAATTTGTCTGGGAAGAAATGGCATTGATACCGGCAATAACTTCATTCATGTGATTGATCACGCCCATCAGTTCATCCATATCTTTCTGCATGATTTCAGAAATTTTGATGGTCTGTTCAGAGAGTTGTTTAATCTCAGTTAATTCCTGCTGTCCAGCCTCAATCTTTTTGTATACCTGATCTGTTTCCTCAGAAGCTTCAATGATGGTATGTGTTAATTCCTCATGCTGGGAATTGACCATAACAGCAACGGAGGAACATTCTGAAGCTGCGTCAGAAATAATGTGGGTTTCATCTGCCACATCATGTGCAAGGCTGATCATGTGCTCTGTATGCTGGGATAAAGCAAGATCCAGAGAACTGATCTGCATAACTGCGTGAAGATTTTTGGCCAAAGCATCTTCGAACTGTTCGCGTCCATTCAATAAACGCTGGTACATCGCATCTAACTGTGGGTCAGAAGAATAATTTGCTTCCTGCAGCTGGGAAATAGAGTTAATCAGATTAGTTTTTTTAGCGCCTATGATTTTCATCTGTGTCACCTTTCCTTGGTAAAATTTTCATAACTTATATTATAATACATTTCCTATGAAAATACACCCTTCTTTAGTACTTTAGAAGACATAAATAATGTGCTAAAATAAGAACGGTGATAAATTAGGAACGTTGCTAATTTATAAAATTAGAATGTGTACAAAATGAAAGGGTAGAAGAAATGGCACTTCAGATCATTGTGGGCGGAAGCGGCAGCGGAAAAAGTACATGTGTCTGTGATCAGATTCTGAAAGAGGGGAAAGAAAACCCAAAGAAAAACTATTTTGTGATCGTACCGGATCAGTTTACCATGCAGACCCAGATGGATTTTGTAAATAGAAGCTCCTGCGGCGGCATTATGAATATTGATATTTTAAGTTTCAGCCGTCTGGCTCACCGTATCTTCGAGGAAACTGGCGGAAACCGTAAGCCAGTTCTGGATGATACGGGTAAAAGTCTGATTCTGCGCAAAATTGCCGGTTCGATCAAAGATCAGGTGCCGGTAATCGGCAGTAATCTGAACAAACAGGGATATATTCACGAGATAAAGTCTGCTATTTCTGAATTTATGCAGTATGGGATCGGGGAAGCAGAACTGAATGCCATGATCGATTATGCAAAGAGCAGAGGTGCCCTTCATTATAAATTAAAAGACCTTCAGGTTTTATACCGGACTTTTCGGGAATATATCAAAGATAACTACATTACGACAGAAGAATCCATGGATATTCTGGCAAAAGAACTGCATAAGTCTGCATTGATACAGGGAAGTGTTGTGGTATTTGATGGTTTTACCGGTTTTACACCTATTCAGGAAAACGTAATTGGTGTTTTATTGGAACTTTGCGATAAGGTGATTGTAACCATTACCAGCGAAAAGAAAGAGGAAGATAAGTCTCAGGAATTATTTGCTTTTGCCGATAAAACGGTGATGAGGCTTGAGCAGCTGGCACAGAAGCGTCAGATAAAGATTCTTGAACCAGTGTTTTTAGAAAACAAATACCGCTTTGGCGGTAGGGAAGAGCTTGCCTTTTTGGAAAAGCAGCTGTTTCGTTATCCCATGGTTTCTTATATGGGAAAAAAAGAGCAGCGTGTTCGGATTTCTTTTCATAAAGATATGCAGAGCGAGGTACGTTTTTTGTGCAGACAGATCCGTGCCCTCATAAAGGAGAGTGGCTGTGCATATCGTGATATTGCGGTTATTGCAGGGGACCTTTCTGCTTATGAAAGCTGTATTGAAAATGAGTTTATGCAGTATGAACTGCCTTTGTTTATGGATAAGACAAGAGGAATAGAATTAAATCCTTTTGTGGAATTTATTAAATCCGCTCTGTCTATTATGACAGAGAATTTCAGTTATGAATCGGTTTTTCATTATCTGCGAAGCGGACTGGCTGATCTTACACCTGAAGAAGTGGATGATCTGGAAAACTATGTGCTGGAAATGGGAATCCGTGGAAAAAAGGCATGGACACATGCTTTTGCCGGAAGAACCTATGCCATGAAACAAAAAGAGGATGCTATAGAAGAACTGGAAGCATTAAATAGTCTGCGAGGGCGTTTTATTGCACAGATATCCGGTTTGTTATATGGCAGTAAAAAGCAGGAAAATACACATACATCCATGCTTATCGTTAGTGAACTGGTAAAGCGGCTATATGGATTTATATTGGAGAACCGGATAGAAGAAAAACTGGCAGGTTTTGCAGAGTTTTTCAAAAACAAAGGTGAGGATGCCAAAGCAAGAGAATATCAGCAGATATACCGTCTTATTATGGAATTACTGGATCAGATCATGGAGTTGATCGGTCAGGAAAAAATGACGGTGAAGGAATTTGCAGATATTTTAGATGCAGGATTTGATGAAATAGAAGTGGGTATTATCCCAAGAAGCGTGGACCGTATTATTGTAGGCGATATGGAACGTACCCGTTTGAAACCGGTAAAATATTTATTTTTCTTAGGGGTAAATGATGGCAACATTCCGTCAAAAGCCTCAAAGGGTGGTATTATTTCTGATATTGACAGGGAATTTTTAAAGGGAAGTAATCAGGAACTGGCACCATCCCCAAGGGATCAGATGTACATTCAGAAGTATTATCTGTACCTGAATATGACCAAGCCGTCAGAAGGCCTGTATCTGTCCTATATCGGTATGGATGTCCAGGGCGCTGCCATACGTCCTTCATACTTGATTGGTATGATGAAAAAAATGTTTCCGGGCTGTGAATGGGAACGGGATATGACGGATGAAAACTTACGGATTGGCAATATGGCCGAAGCCAAGGAGCTGTTCTGCCTGCTCTTGCTAAAATATGCGGACGGTACTATTACAGAAAAAGAGCGCAGCCGTTTTATACAATTGTTGTCATTGTTTGGCCGTAAAGAAGCGGACAAATTACTCATAACCCATTTTATTGAGAATGCGTTCTATGTAAAAAAGGATGCGGCAATTTCACGAACAGCAGCAGGACTGTTATTTGGTGACACAATTCTTTCCAGTATAAGCCGTATGGAAAAATATGCCTCCTGCGCATACTCTTATT
This sequence comes from uncultured Lachnospiraceae bacterium, assembly GCA_964531805.1. Lineage (GTDB taxonomy): Bacteria > Bacillota > Clostridia > Lachnospirales > Lachnospiraceae > RGIG8767. The sequence goes on along the minus strand of CAZHGE010000006.1, from coordinate 29,769 downwards.
TTTTACAGTATGGTCTTTCCTTAAAAGAGCGTCAGTTGTATGGATTCGAGTCAAAGGACATGGGAACGATTTTCCATGGAGTGATGGAGCGGTTTTCTCAGAAATTGCAGGAGCATAACTATACATGGCTGGATTTTCCGAAGGAAGAGGGGAATATTTTTGTGGCAGAAGCCATGGAAGAGGTGTGCTTAGGGTATACGGATGCGTTGTTATATGAAAATGCCTTGAACCGCTATACCATGGGACGTATGGAAAAAATATTGCAGAAATGCGTTTCTAATATTTCCTATCAGATTGGAAAGGGACGTTTTGTGCCCAGGGAATATGAAGTTTCTTTCCAAGTGATTGAAGATTTACAGGATATGGACTTATCTTTTACAGAAAAAGACAGGATGCGTCTGATGGGACGTATAGACCGTATGGATATCTGTGAAAAAGAGGATAAGGTTTATGTAAAGATTGTGGATTATAAATCCGGAGATAAGAATTTTGATTTGGCGGCCTTTTATCATGGTACGCAGCTGCAGTTAGTGGTGTACATGAAGGAAGCACTGCGCCGTGTGGAAAAAGAGAATCCGGGTAAAGAAGCGGTGGGGGCTGCCATGCTTTATTATCATATGGCAGATCCGCTGGTGGAAGGCAGTTCCGGTATCAGTGAAGAAGCCGTGAACCAGAAAGTCAGGGAAGCCCTTCGTATGAAGGGGATCATAAACAGTGACGGAGATATTTTAGAAGCACTGGATACTTCCAAAACACAGAAATCGGACTGTGTACACCTTGATTATGACAGCAAGGGTGGACTGAGGGCATCGGTAAATGCTTATGACAAAGAACAGATGAAACTGCTTTCTGATTATGCGTCTTACTGCTTAAAGGACATGGGTGTAAGGATCAAAAAAGGAGAAATACCACTAAATCCCTATATGAGTGGAGGTGTGGACTCTTGTACTTATTGTGCTTATCAGGATGTCTGTGGTTTTGATGAAAAACTGCCTGGGCACAGGAAGCGTAGTTTAGAAAAAGAAAAGGATACGGATTATCTGGAAAAAATGCAGGAAAAACTGACAAATCAATAGGATGGTTTGCAGAGTGTCCGGTGTTTTACAGGAGGCGTAGACTTTTCCAAATGAGAGGTAGAAAATGGGAATCGTATTTTCCAAAGAACAGAATGATGTGATCAACCTGCGGAATCGTAATATTCTGGTATCGGCTGCTGCTGGGAGTGGTAAGACTACGGTACTTGTGGAACGTATCATCCGTATGATCAGTGATGAAGAACATCCGGTGGACATTGACCATTTGCTGATTGTAACCTTTACAAAGGCAGCAGCGGCGTCCATGCGTGAAAAGATCAGCGATGCCATTGTAAAGAAACTGGAAGAACATTACAGTGATCATTTGCAGCGTCAGGCAACGCTTCTTCATCATGCCCAGATTACGACCATTGATAGTTTTTGTTTATTTATTTTACAAAATAATTTTAATGATATAGGATTGGACCCCGGTTTCCGTGTGGCAGACGAGGGGGAAATGCGTCTGTTAAAAGAAGATGTGATGGAGTGTTTGCTGGAGGAACGTTTGCAGGCTTCAGTGGCGGACGCAGATATCTCACAGACTAAATCAGGCAGCTTTGCCCATCTTTTGGATCGTTTTGTAACAGGGAACCGTATCAGTGCAATAAGTGATATTCTGTTTGCTTTTTATAATAAATCCTTAAGCTATCCATTCCCGGAAGACTGGCTTACGGAGCGGAGAAATGATTATGCCATCAAGGATGAAGCACAGATGTGTCAGTCTGTATGGATGCAGAAATTATTAGAACTGGTAAAAAGGGATATTGGGATCTGTCATGAAATCGCTGCAAAGAATGTGGAAATGTGTACAGAGGCAGCAGGTCCTGTCAGTTATCTTCCCATGATGGAGGCTGACATTGCCCAGCTTAAGCGTTTTTTAGAAGCGGATTCTTTTGTGCAGCTGCATGAACGGATGCAGACGCTGGAATTTATGACTCTTTCCCGTAAAAAGGATGCGGATGCAGATCCGGAAGTAAAAGAATATGTGAAAAAACAGCGCGATGTCATGAAAGAAATCTTAAAAGACTTAAAAGCCGATTTCTTTTCCTATTCCATAGAAGAAATGCTGACTGGTTTTGCAGAAAATGACCGGATCGTAAAAGAATTATGCGATACGGTATTGGATTTCCATACCCGTTTGATGGCGGCGAAAAAAGAGAAAAAGATTATTGATTTTTCTGACATGGAGCATTTTGCCCTGCAGATTCTTTTACAGAAAAAGGATGGGGAATATGTGCCCACTAAAACGGCATTGGAATACCGTAAGTATTTTCATGAAATTATGATCGATGAGTATCAGGATTCCAATTTGGTACAGGAATGGCTGCTTAAGACCATTTCCGGTGAAGAGGAAGGAAACTATAACCGCTTTATGGTGGGGGATGTAAAACAGAGCATTTACCAGTTCCGTTTGGCCCGCCCACAGATTTTCATGGAAAAATACGATACCTATGAAAAAGAAGTGCGGGAGGATACTATATTACAGCGTATTGACCTTGCCAAAAACTACCGAAGCCGCGGTGAAGTGGTGGATGGGGTCAACAGCTTATTTTACCGGATCATGGGACGTGATCTGGGTAATGTGTCCTATGATGAGGATAGTGCCCTGTATTTAGGAGCGGATTATCCTAAAAAGGCAGAGGGGCGGGATCAGATGGAACTCTGTCTGATTCAAAAGGATGATGAGAATAAAGATAAAAAAGAGCAGGAAGCAAGACTTGTGGCGCACCGCATTAAGAAGCTTGTGGGTAGTTATGAAGTAGCTGATGGTGCAGGCGGCCTTCACAAAGCCGGCTATGGAGATATTGTAATTCTGCTGCGTAATTTAAAAGGCTGGGATGAGGCCTTTCAAAATGTATTTGAAGAAGAAGGGATTCCCCTTCATGTGGCAAAAAGTACGGGTTATTTTTCTACAACAGAGATCCGTATCCTTTTAAATTTCCTAAAAACACTGGATAATCCGAAACAGGATATTCCATTGTTTGGTACTATGACATCCTGGTTTGGAAAATTTACGGATGAGGAAATGGCATTGATCCAGAGCGGAAAAAAGGGTTCCCTTTATGCTGCTGTAGTTTCGCTGAGCGAGAAGGCAGAAGATTTGGAGGATGTGCCGGCTTCTTCAGAGACGGAGATGACAGCAGACGAACTTCGTTTAGCAAAAAAATGCCGTGATTTTCTGAAATGGTTTTCTTCCTATAGAATTCGTATTGCATATGAGCCCATTCATAAGATTTTACGAAGACTGTTAAATGAAACAGATTATTTATATGAAACGGCATCGTTACCTGGAGGTCAGCAGCGCCTTGCCAATGTACAAATGCTGCTTACAAAAGCGGAAGGATTTGAAAAGTCCAGTTACAGTGGCTTATTTCATTTTATCCGTTATATTGAAAAGATACAAAAATACGATGTGGAGTTTGGCGAAGCCGGAACACAGGATGAAGCAGCTGATGTTGTGCGTATTATGACCATCCATAAAAGTAAGGGATTGGAATTCCCGGTCTGCATTGTGGCAGGCTGTGCCGGATTATTTAATATGCGGGATACGGAAAGTGCACTTATCTGTGAGTCGGATTATGGTGTTGGGCTGGATTACGTGGATTTGAATAAACGCGTAAAATATAAGGACATCCGTAAGCGTTTTCTGGCAAAATATATGCAGGAGGAAAGTCTTGGGGAAGAACTGCGTGTATTATATGTAGCGTTGACCCGCGCCAAGGAAAAATTGATCCTGACTGGTTTTTGTAAGGATTTTGAAAAACTGGGATTGGGAGATAGATATGGGAATGAGGAGTCAGATGCTGGTGTGCTGGATGGATTGAGTGAAGCAGGTAGTAGAAGCAGCAAGTTGCTGCCATTACAAAGCCGTGTTGGTGCCAGATGCTATTTAGACTGGATATTATCAGCAGACAGCCCTCTTATGAATATAAAACTGTATACAGCACAGGATTTAGAAAACGAAGCTATAGAGGCAGCTGTAAAAGAGCAGTGGAATAAGCAGACATTGCTTGCTATGGTAGAAGAGATGGCTGAAGCGCAGAATGTGGATATCAGTGATAGCAGAAGGGAATTCAACGAAGTGGCAAAGGCGGCCAATAGAGAGTTGAGTGACCAGTTGAACTTTGTATATCCCCATGAAAATTTAAAAGATTTATACACCAAGACTTCTGTATCAGAACTTAAGATGGCTGCCATGCACAAAGCATTTGAAAAGCAGTCGTTAGAAGAAACGCCAATTTCTTTATTCCCTACAGAAGAAATTGTTCCGTATATTCCCAACTTTGCAAAAGAAAGCAGGGAAGTCAGTGGAGCAGCAAGAGGTAGTGCTTACCACAGACTGCTTGAACTTTTAGATTATGCCAAACTGATGGAGGAACAGAAGGAAAGTAGCAATAATCATACTGCTTATATGCAAAAGAGTATAGAGCAGTTTGTTGAAAGTGGGCGCATTACCCAGGAAGAAGTGGATATGGTCAATTTAAAAAAGATTGGCACTTTTTTAGGGTCGCCTGTAGCAGTGCGTATGGCAGTAGCCCAGGAGCGAGGTGATCTGTATAAAGAACGGCCTTTCGTACTTGGAATTGAAGCAAGCCGCTTGTCAGAAGAATTTCCAAAAGATGAAAAAGTACTGATACAGGGTATCATTGACGTGTATTTTATTGAAGATGGGGAAATAGTGCTCCTTGATTATAAAACAGATGCTGTAAAGATCGGTGATGAGCTTAAGAAGCGTTACGAAACACAGCTTAAGTATTATACAGAGGCGTTAGAAAAAATCACTGGATATAAGGTGAAAGAGAAGATTTTATATTCCTTCGCGCTGGGAAAAGAAGTAAAATGTGAATAGTAGAGATAAATGAGATTACAAAAGATGGGGGATTGTAAATGGGGAAAGAAAATACAGATGGTATGAAGATTATAAATAGAATTCTGTTTGTATTGATGATAGGGGTATTATTGTATTTTTGTTTGGCAGAAACTTTTCTGCCGCCGGAAAATGCAGTAAGTATAGATCATTGTGAGATTTTGGAAGCAGAATGGGAACGGATACTGCCGGATGGAAGCCGCCAGTTTGTGGAAGTGCCTGGTAAATGTGATGCTTACCGAAATGAAGCAGTTATCATAGAAACAGTTTTGCCAGATGGAATTGATGATGGGTATAGTGTTTGTCTTCGCAGTTCCCAGCAGGATATTGAAGTATATGTGGATGGTATGATGCGTCAGCGGTATACGACTAAAGATTCAAGGCCATTTGGCAGAAATAGTATGAGTTCCTATGTTTTTGCCGGGCTTTCAGAATCAGACAGTGGTAAGACTCTGCGTATTATCAGCGTCAGTGATTCGATGTATACGGGACAGTTGAATGAAGTATACATAGGCAATCCATCAGCAATATTTAATTTTTTGATTCAAAAATATGGAGTAATCACATTGGTTGATATGATTATCCTCTTATTAAGTATAATAGTCATTGGAGCCAGTGTACTGCTTCGTGTGGTATTTCATAAGCGTGTGGCATTGAATTATCTTGGGTGGGGCGTTTTTTGGGCTGCGCTCTGGATGATTGCAGAATCTAAATTGCGCCAGTTCTTATTGCCAAATAATTCGGTATTTGGTAGTATTGCCTTTTTTGCAGTTATGATTATACCGCTGCCCTTTTATATTTATATCGATAGTATCCAAGAGCATAGATACCAAAAGTGGCATAGGATTATGTGTACGGTAACAATAGCAGAGTTTGTGGTGTGCACGATATTACAGTTATGCAATATCAGGGATTTTATAGATACGATGATTGGCATGCATCTTACTTTGGGTGCAGCATTTATTGTATTTAGCATTACCATACTGCTTGACTGGAAAAAGAAGAAATTACAGGAATACCGTTTAATAGCTATAGGTTTTGCGGGGGTAATCATAGCAGGCAGCGTGGAAATTATATGGGTGTATCTGAATATGAATCATAACAGAGGTATTATGATTTGTATCGGCCTGTTATTTTTACTTGCGATGGCGTCTATTAAGACGGCGAAAGATTTAATGAAAAAGGAACAGGAAACGCAGGTGGCTGTTCAATTGGGTAAATCCAAGGCAGACTTCCTGGCTAATATGTCCCACGAAATCCGTACACCAATCAATACGGTAATCGGTATGAATGAGATGATCCTTAGGGAAAATCAGAGCAAAGAAGTAACAGAATATGCACAGAATATAAAGCGTGCCAGCAATATGCTTCTTGCACTTATAGATGATGTACTTGATTTTTCCAAAATTGAAGCGGGGCATATGGAGGTTGTGGAAACAGAATATAACTTGAATATTTTACTAAAAGATGTCATTCAGGTCCTTTCTACAAAGGCGGAGGAAAAGGGACTGAAAGTGGAAATTTACATAGATGATAAGCTTCCAGCCATATTATTTGGAGATGAGATTCGTATTAAACAGGTGTTGCATAATTTAGTAACCAATGCAGTGAAGTATACTACAAGGGGTAAAGTAATCTTTAGAGTAGGTGGTCAGTTTTTAGAAAATGGTCAAGTGGAACTTGAAATGGCGGTAGAGGATACGGGAAGTGGAATCAAACAGGAAGATATGTCCAAACTGTTTGAGAGTTTTACCCGTTTAGAGCAGGAGAAAAACCGTTCCATTCAGGGAACGGGTCTTGGACTGAGTATTTCCAAGCGCTTGATTGATCTGATGCATGGACAGTTAAAAGTCGAGAGTGTTTATGGGAAGGGGTCTTGTTTTACAGTTCTAATTCCACAGAGAATTTTGAATCAGAAGACTCTTGCAGATGCAGAAACCGCTGTTAAAACAGATATTGCACAGGCTGATACAGAAAAGGAACAGTTGTGTGCTCCGAATGCCAAAGTTTTGGTTGTAGATGACAATGATATGAATCTGGAAGTGTTTAAGGCACTTTTAAAACAGACTAAAATACAAGTGGATACGGCATCAGGTGGGAAGGAATGTCTTGCAAAGACCAAAGATAAAAAGTATGATCTGATTTTTATGGATCATATGATGCCGGAATTGGATGGCATACAGACCTTGCATCTGTTAAAGGAAGAAAAGGAAAATCCAAATCAAGGAACAAAAGTAATCGCTCTGACAGCGAATGCCATAGCTGGAAGCCGGGAGAGTTATCTGAAGGAGGGATTTGATGATTATTTATCCAAGCCGATTGCCAGTGACAAACTCGAAGAGATGTTAGCTGCGCATCTTCCGGATGAGGTTAAAGAACAGAAACAGTCTGTTGAAAAAGAAGAAGAGGTAAAATTTGAAGAAACTCTGGAGAAAGGGGCACAGATAAATAAGCCGCAGGAAAATATGCAGAGAAAGGATTCGGAACCGAAAGCAGAAGAGCAGGAATGGATCAATAAAGCAAGCGCCATGCCATATTGTTGTAACAGTGATGAGATGTATTATGAAATGTTAAAGGTATATCTTACACAGTCAGAAAAATATGTGGAAAAACTTCCAATTTGTTATCAGGAAAAAGATTGGGAAAATTACACGATTATGGTACATGCCATTAAGAGTACTTCTCTTACCATTGGAGCGAATCGTTTATCGGAACTAGCCAAAGAACAGGAAATGGCTTCTAAGGCAAAAGATGAAGCATTTTTGCAGACTAACTGGGAAAACTTCTATTTCTATTATTTGACTGTTTTGGAAAAAGGAAAAGAAATGCTTTCATAAAAAAGGCAGGGAGAAAATCCCTGCCTTTTATCATGCAAACAGTTTTAACTTAATGCCATCTTTTTCAGTTCTGCAAATGCGCTGCGTACGGGCGGTAATGCTAAGAGTACCAAAGTTAAAATCACTTCCGGGATAATGTAACTCATATTATAAAGAATCCCTGCCCAGATAGCAGTTACATTTCCAATCAGGTCACCAACATATGTAGTATAGAATATGACACCGGAAATACAGTGCATAAAAAGCCTTCCCATAGAACCGGCAATAAATCCTTTGATCAGTCCATTTTTAGAATTGCTAAAGAAACCGGACAATCCCAGTGCTCCGAAAGCTAATGGATAATCTAAAGCAACCTGAAGCGGGTGCACAACATAAGGTCCCACAATAAATTGAAGGATACCATAGGCAATCGCAACAATAAGGCTGACCTTAGGACCGTACCAATAGCCAATCAGGCATATGATGAGCATGGAAAATAAAGTGACACTTCCACCATTTGGAAGGGATGGAAGTTTGATGACAACAGAAATTACCGTTGCCAGCGCAATTGCCATTGCAGAAAATACGATTTGTTTGGTAGTAATTTTTGACATAAAAAAACCTCCTTGCCATGCATAGGAGGAAGATCATCTAATAGGAAAATGCGATAAGTTAGAAGGTATGAATATTAATGGTTGTTAATATTATGTCCAATAAGACGACTCGCGAAGCGCGTCGACGTTTGGTACGCATTTCCGTATTATATGTGCTTCCTTACGCCGGTATTATCCGGTTCAAGTAATGAGGGTTAGAACCAAAGGTTCAGTCTCAGCAAATGCTCCCCTAGCATGTATTCATTTTTTAATAACAAGACATTTGTGTATGCCCTTGTTTCCCCTACAATGTAATCGCATTGTAAAAAAATGTCAATAGGGAGGATTGCTTTTTTTCAAATACAAGAGAAGAAAGATGATTGAAAAAAGGTTCTATGAAAGAGACTTTCCTTGCGAATGATGGAACCACGTTATATAATTTATTTTATGAATAAACAACTTTTTTTATTAATTGAAAAGTTAAAAGCAGAGAAAAAATTGTCCTTGGAAGAGTATATTTTTCTACTTTCAAACCGGACTGCAGAAGCGGCAGAACTGTTGAATGAGTATGCTGTGGAAGTTCGTAAGGCAATTTATGGCAATACAGTATTTATCCGTGGACTCATTGAGATTAGTAATATCTGTAAAAATGACTGTCTTTACTGCGGTATACGCAAAAGCAACGCAGACTGCCAGCGATACAGATTGACACCGGAAGAGATTTTGGCGTGTTGCAAGGAAGGGTATGAATTGGGATTTCGTACCTTTGTATTACAGGGTGGCGAGGATGGATATTATACGGACGGGGTGTTGTGCAATCTGATTGAAAGGATAAAAGTGTTATATCCCGATTGTGCAGTGACCCTTTCTTTGGGTGAGCGAAGCCGTGACAGTTATCAAAGATTGTATGATGCAGGAGCGGATCGCTATCTTCTCAGACATGAGACTGCGGATGCCTTTCATTATGGAAAACTTCATCCACAGGAACTTTCCTATGAAAACCGGATGCGATGTCTGCATGATTTAAAAGAAATTGGTTATCAGACAGGTTGTGGTTTTATGGTAGGTTCCCCTTATCAGACCATGGAGCAGCTTGCTAAAGATCTTGTTTTTATCCAGGAGTTCCAGCCGGATATGTGTGGTATCGGACCTTTTATACCGGCGAAGAATACACCCTTTGAAGGAGAAAAAGCAGGAACACTGGATTTGACCTGTTACTTGTTATCGATAATCAGACTCATCAAACCCAATATTCTGCTGCCATCAACAACCGCTTTGGGAACCATAGATTCTATGGGACGTGAGAAAGGAATTTGGGCAGGCGCAAATGTTGTGATGCCGAATTTATCACCGTCGGCGGTACGAAAAAAATACAATTTGTATGATAATAAGATCAGCGATGGAGCAGAGTCTGCACAGAGCAGAACTGCGTTAGCTGAGCGGATGCACCGGATCGGTTATGAGATCGTAACAGACCGTGGAGATATCAAAATAGACTAGAGAAAAAGGAGACTCTGATCCGATCAGAGTAAGAAAAAGAAATGACAAATTACAATCCAAAATCACTAAAAGCAGAAGAATTTATTCATGATGGAGAAATTCGTGAAACCCTTGTCTATGCAGAGGCAAATAAAAACAACATGGAGTTGATTGATGAAATTTTAGAAAAGGCACGTCCAAAGAAAACAGAAACGGGGTATGTCTGTGCAGGCTTAAGCCATAGAGAGGCATCTGTCTTATTGGCTTGCGAAGATCCGGAAAAAATCGAGAGGATGTATGAAATCGCCGAGGAAATCAAACTGGCATTTTATGGGAACCGTATAGTTATGTTTGCTCCTTTGTATCTGTCTAACTATTGTGTCAACGGATGTGTATACTGTCCTTATCATATGAAAAATAAACACATTCCACGTAAAAAACTGACACAGGAAGAAGTAAAAGCAGAAGTAATCGCACTACAGGATATGGGGCATAAACGTTTGGCAATTGAGGCAGGAGAAGACCCGGTAAATAATCCAATCGAATATATTTTGGAGTGTATTAAGACTATTTACAGTGTTCATCATAAAAATGGCGATATCCGCCGCATCAATGTAAATATTGCAGCTACAACGGTAGAAAATTACCGTAAGTTAAAGGAAGTAGAAATTGGAACTTATATTTTGTTCCAGGAAACCTATCATAAGGAAAGCTATTTGCAGCTTCATCCTACAGGACCTAAGCATGATTATGCGTATCATACAGAAGCCATGGACCGTGCCATGGAAGGCGGCATTGATGATGTAGGACTTGGTGTATTATTTGGATTGGAATTATACAAATATGAGTTTGCAGGACTTCTTATGCATGCAGAACATTTGGAGGCTGTGCATGGGGTAGGGCCGCATACAATCAGTGTGCCACGGCTTAAACGAGCTGATGACATTGATCCGGATCAGTTTGACAATGGTATTGATGATGAAACCTTTGCCAAAATCACTGCCTGTATCCGATTGGCAGTACCATATACAGGATTGATTATTTCTACAAGAGAAAGTGAAGCAGTTAGAACAAAACTGTTGCGTTTAGGTGTTTCTCAGGTGTCCGGTGGTTCCCGTACTTCCGTAGGCGGATATGCGGGTTATTCGGATGAAGAACGTCCACATGATACGGAACAGTTTGATGTGTCCGATCAGAGAAGCTTGGATGAAGTGGTACGTTGGTTGATGGAAAACGGACATATTCCATCCTTCTGTACGGCATGTTATCGTGAAGGCAGAACCGGTGACCGTTTTATGAGTCTGTGCAAGACTGGTCAGATTTTGAACTGCTGCCATCCGAATGCCCTTATGACTCTTTCTGAGTATTTAGAGGATTACGCTTCCCCTAAGACAAAGGAGATTGGCTATAAAATGGTGGAAGAGGAATTAAAGCGGATTCCAAAAGAAAAGGTGCGAGAAATCGCAGAAGATAATATTAGGCAGATTAAGGCATCTAACCGGAGAGATTTCCGGTTTTAAATTAGAGAATGGCAGCCTGCAATGCAGCCTGTTATGTGATGGAGGAAAAATGGGATTACAAGATACAGTATCGGGTGAAAGGCTGCATATTGGATTTTTTGGCATGCGTAATGCAGGCAAATCAAGTTTGGTAAATAAAATAACTGGACAGCAACTTTCGGTGGTATCCGATGTAAAAGGAACTACGACAGACCCGGTAAAGAAAGCAATGGAGCTTCTTCCTTTAGGGCCGGTGGTTATCATTGATACACCGGGAATGGATGATGAGGGAGAGTTGGGAAAACTCAGAATAGAGAAGACCCAACAGATTTTAGGGCAGACAGATATTGCTGTGCTTGTAGTGGATGCTTCTGTGGGATTAAGAGAACAGGATGAAGAATTAATCAAGACATTCACAGAGAGCAAAACACCGTATATCGTTGTTTATAATAAGGCTGACTTAGTTATAAAATGTGCTGATGATAGTAAAAATGTGTACTTAGACCCCAATAACATTGTGGTGAGTGAAAAAGCACTCTTTGCCAGTACTGTAACTGGGGAAGGCATACAGGAAATTAAAGAAAAACTGGGCTCATTTGCATCCGGTATGAAAAAGCAAAAACCATTAGTTGCTGATATGATTAGAGAGGGAGACATAGTTGTACTGGTAACACCAATTGATGAATCTGCCCCAAAGGGGCGTTTGATTTTACCTCAGCAGCTGACGATTCGTGATATTTTAGATAAGCATGGCATTGTAGTAACCTGTCAGGATACAGAACTGGTAAAGACTCTTGCATGTCTTTCTAAGACTCCTAAAATGGTAATTACCGATTCACAGGTGTTTGGAAAAATCAGTAAGGATGTTCCAAAAGATGTACCATTAACTTCTTTTTCTATCTTAATGGCACGGTATAAAGGAGATTTAGAAGAATTGGTAAAAGGAGCAGCAGCGTTATCCAAATTAAAGGATGGTGACAAGGTATTGATTTCGGAAGGCTGTACTCACCATCGTCAGTGTGACGATATCGGTACGGTAAAAATGCCTCATTGGATCGAAGAGTTTTCCGGTGTAAGACCAGAATTTGCCTTTAGTTCCGGCGGTGATTTTCCAGAAGATTTATCCCCGTATTCCGTAATCGTCCATTGTGGCGGTTGTACACTCAATGAAACGGAGATGAAGAATCGTATCAAGCGTGCCGCTTCTAATGATATACCAATTGTCAATTACGGCATTGCCATTGCCCATATGCATGGTATTTTAAAGCGTAGCGTGGAACTTTTTCCGGATGTGAGTGCGTTATTAGAGACCTAAGCATAAATTTTATATTGCAAAAATATAAAAAATGTGACATATTTTGGCTAAATAAAAAAGAAGGAGGTTTCGCTATGGAAGCTGCATCTCTTTTTACAAATGAACCCGCATGGGACGAAGTACGGCAATTTGTGCAAGAAGGCCTTGATGATATGGAAAATAACAGATTATTGGATTTTGATGAGGTGTTTGATAAATTAGAAAGAAGATATAAACCTCGTTGAAGAAATATCGGATTCAAATAACTCCAATAGCAGAGAGCGATATCACTGCTATTGGAGATTATATTACAGATAGGTTGTTCCAACCTGACATTTCTTATAATCTAATAAAAATTTTATCAAAATCTATAGCATCTTTAAAATCTTTTCCATATAAATATTCACTTGTTCAAGACCATAATTTACATAAGCAGGGCATTCGTTGCATGCCGGTTAAAAAATATTTTGTATTTTATAAAGTATCTGAAGTGAAGCAAATCATTATAATCCTGAGAGTTGGTTATAAACGCAGGGACTGGAAGGATATTCTAAAGTAATACAGTTTATTCAAAAAATATTCCATGAATTAATAAAATATAATTGTATAGCAAGAAATACGGAGTTTTCATAATTGTTGATTGAAACAAGGTATGTTATAGTAGAAAAGATAGAAAAAAGAAAGGAATATCCTATGTTTCAATATATTTTGTTTGATCTTGATGGAACCTTAACAGACCCAAAGCTGGGCATTACCACTTGTGTGCAGTATGCTTTGAAAAGTTTTGGAATTGAAGAAAATAATCTGGATAAATTAGAGCCTTTTATCGGACCGCCGTTAATAGAAAGTTTCAAGCAGTTTTATGGTTTTTCGCAGGAACAGGCCATACAGGCACAGGAAAAATACAGAGAAAGATTTTCAGTAACAGGCTGGGCTGAAAATGAACTGTATCCGGGCATAGATATGATGTTAAAGACATTGTCTGAGCGTGGAGCGAAATTAGCAGTTGCGTCCAGCAAACCAGAAGTATTTGTGGAAAAAATACTGGTGCATTTTAGCATCCGTGAATATTTTTCCGCAGTAGTAGGAAGTGAACTGGATGGAAGACGTATTAATAAGGACGAAGTCGTATTAGAAGCATTGCATAGACTTGGCACATTAACGAAAACAGAAGTGGAACAATATCTGGCAGAAGGGAAAATTTCCAGCGGCAATTTGAAAAATAACAGTTGTGCTATGGTTGGTGACCGCAAATTTGATGTGGAAGGTGCTAAGGCAATGAATGTGACATCGGTTGGCGTATCCTATGGATATGCACAGGGAGATGAATTAAAACTGGCTCAACCGGATTATATTGCTGCAACAGTAGATGAATTACAGAAGATATTATTACAGTAAGGAATTAGAACAGATTATGAATTTTTTTTCATTTAACTGGATACAGCCTCTTCAAAGACGCATAAAAGAGGAGGTTTTAACCAAAGAGCAGTCTTATATGAAAATATGGAGTATCGTTTACCCTGTTTTACTGTATTATGCGGTAAATGTTATTTTTGCATTATGGATGGGCAGACTATCCATGCTGGTTGGAATGGCAGTAGTATTTCCATTTTTTTTAAATGAGAAAGCAGAAGTAAAGATGCCATCGTTTCGTAAAAAGGATGTTCCTCTTATATTTATATGGGGAGCAGTGGCAGCGCTGTTTTTTAATATATTGTTTGCGTTGCTTGGAATTACAGAAAATTCGCAGGAATATGCACAAGTAGCACAAAACCAGTTTTCCTTTCCATTATGGGCAGGTATTTTGTTGTATGGTGTAGTATCGCCTTTAGCAGAGGAAGTGGTATTTCGGGGAATTGTCTACAACAGGCTTGACAGATTATTCGGCAGAATGATTGCAATCATAGGCTCAGCCCTTTTATTTGGTGTGTATCATGGAAATATAGTGCAGGCTTTATATGGTTTCATATTGGGAGTATTGATTGCTGTATTATATGAGCGTTATGGCTCTTTTGTAGTTCCGGTCTTAATACACAGTGCTGCGAATGTCTGTGTGTATGTTGTGTCAGGCAATGTCATGCTGCAACAGAAATTCATGAACTGGACTGGTTGTATTGCATGTGGTATACTTGCAATGATTTTGTTTTGGCTATTGGTGCTTAGAAAAGAGAAATTGAAATAATGAAGATGGAAAGAGAAATTTCTTTATAGTAAAGAGAAATTTCTCTTTTTTTAATTTGGCTATTGAAAAGAGAACATATGTTTGCTATTATAGACTCAAACATATGTTCTGTGGGGTGTTTACATGGATTACAGCATGGCAAAGAATGAAAAGGGAATTGCTATCGCCAATCAAATATCTGTTTCTGTTCATCAGGAGAATATGAGTATTCAGGAGAAACTGGGAATATTAACAGATGCAGCCAAGTATGATGTAGCATGTACCTCCAGCGGCGTAGACAGACGGGGCAATGGAAAAGGTATCGGGAATTCTATTGCCGCCGGAATCTGCCATAGTTTTTCAGCAGATGGCAGATGTATCAGTCTGCTTAAGATTTTAATGAGCAATGAATGTATTTATGATTGCAAATATTGTAAGAATCGTTCTTCGAATGACATAGAGCGGGCTACTTTTACGCCGGAGGAGATTTGTACACTGACCATGGATTTTTACAGGCGTAATTATATAGAAGGCTTGTTTTTGAGTTCCGGTGTTGTGGGCAATCCCAGTTACACTATGGAGAAGATGTATGAGACCATATTTCTGCTGCGCAATAAGTATCATTTTCAGGGGTACATACATGCTAAGGCAATACCGGGAGCGGATTCTCGATTGATACAGATGCTGGGCCTTTTAGTAGATCGTATGAGTGTTAATTTGGAACTTCCTACTTCCGAAGGGCTGCAAAAACTTGCGCCGAATAAGAACCGTAAGATGATACTGACACCCATGCGCCAAATTCAAAATGGAATTATAGAGAGTAAGAATGAGTTAGCACTATATCGTCATGCCCCCTCCTTTGTCAGCGGCGGTCAGTCCACGCAGATGATTATTGGTGCGACACCTGAGACGGATTATCAGATTGTAAGTGTGGCAGAGAATTTATATAAAAAGTTTCAGTTAAAGAGAGTGTTTTATTCTGCCTATGTTCAGATCAATACGGATAAGGAATTACCGGCACTTCCTGGCGGTCCACCCCTTTTGCGGGAGCATAGATTGTATCAAGCGGATTTTTTAATGCGTTTTTATGGATTTGAGGCTGGTGAATTGTTAAGTGAAGACAGACCTAATTTTAATGTGCTTTTAGATCCTAAGGCAGATTGGGCACTGCGTCATCTGGAATTGTTTCCAGTGGAGATTAATAAGGCAGATTACGCTATGCTTCTCCGTATACCGGGAATTGGGGTGAAGAGTGCGCAGAAGATTATCAAGGCACGCAGGGGATGTACTTTGACATTTGAACATCTGCGTAAGATGAATGTTTCCCTGAAAAGAGCGCTCTACTTTATTACATGTGGCGGCAGGATGTTATACCGTACTAAGATAGAAGAAGATTATATTACACGCAATCTATTAAATGTAAAGGAAAGGCTGCCTTTTGATGTGGGTGGCGTTACCTATCAGCAGCTTACGCTATTTGATACAGGTCTTTTTCCGAATGAAGATTCCTTTGGGGCTGTTTCAGGATGAGATACGAATGATTACAAATAGATGGGGAATGATGACAGCATGACCGGAGAGTTTTTTGTGCTGAATAAATAAGAAAGTATAGAGAGAGAATAGATGGAACAACAAATCATATTAGTATGTGAGGACAGTGAGGAAGGAATATTATCAGGTGTATACGAAGCCTATGAGAGGAAACTGGATCACGACAGAACCATCATACAGATAGGAGAAGAAGAGAACCTTTGTCTGTTTTCAGAATATATTAAGATAGAACCATCCAGTATTAAGGCCCAAAAGGTGATCAGCACCATAGAGAGACGTTTTGGAAGAGAGACTCTGCAGATTATTTTAGAAGCATTAGGGTCTACAGATAGACAGAAGGGTAGTGCGGTGTACCATATGATTGTACATGGACTGCGTGGTAATTATAAAGGTAAATTGATTGATTGTTTTTCTCAGGAATCCGTAGTAAAGGTAGTAGCACTCAGCACTACCGTATGGCATGAATATCATCATTTTTATGGTTTTGTCCGTTTTCAAGAGTTAGAAAATGAGGTTTTGTATGCCAAGATTCATCCTAAGAATCGGATACTATCGTTTTTAGGAAATCATTTTGCAAATCGGTTTCCGGAAGAGGACTTTATGATATATGATGAAGTGCATGGTATATGTTTGATGCATCGTGCTGGAAAGGAATGGTTTTTGATTGATGCTGGGCTGATACCGCTTCCTGAACTACCCCAGATATCCCAGAAGGAGAAACAAATACAAGACCTGTTTCGCTATTTCTGTCAAAAGATTGCCATTTTGGAAAGAGGCAATGATCCGCTTCAAAAGCAGTTACTCCCCCTTCGATTTCGCCCGGATATGGTCGAATTTTGGTAAAACGAGGCATTTTGCATGGGAAAATGTCGGAATAAGCGGTTTTTTTGTTTAAAACGGATATTTACATATTTTTATCAAAATTGTAAGATACTTCTAATATTGAACCTGAAATCGTTTTCCTATTTATAAGGAGGTGGCGCTATGTATCAGTATAAGATTATGTTACGTCCAGATGAAGTGAATAACTTTGTGAATGCTGCGAGTAGATGTGAGTTTGAAGTGGATATCTGCTACAACCGCTATACCGTAGATGCCAAATCTATTGTCGGTGTGCTTGGACTTGACCTGAAGCAAGTTCTTACGGTGACATGTCATGGATATGATGAAAGTTTTGATGGACTAATGAAAGCATATGCTATTGCATGCTAAAATAGAACCAAACGACGTCACGCTTGGCGAACCGTCTTATTGGATTGCGAATAAAAACTCCGTTATCAAATCGGGATATATAGTCTCTTTACGGGATACCAGTAAGGGGCTGCCTATCATCGACTGGTAACGGAGTTTTTTAGTTCTTAGGAATTTCTACTGAAACGAAAACGCTCCTTGAAGAAAGATGCATTTGATAGTAAAATTGAAAGGACCAAACGACGTCACGCTTGGCGAGCCGTCTTATTGGACCAAACGATGACACGCTTCGCGAGCAGCGTTTGGATATAGAATCAGCTTTTTAGCATGAAAGGAATGTATTGGTTTAGTTATATGAAGAAATTAGTTGTGATCATCAATGGCAATGGTGGAGTGGGAAAAGATACGTTGTGTGATTTTGCCAAGGATGTTTTTACAGTAAGAAATATTTCAGCAATCACTCCGATTAAGGAAATTGCCGCTGCTCATGGATGGAATGGCGAAAAGGATGCAAAGGCTCGTAAATTTTTAGCAGATTTAAAAGCGGCCTTTATTGACTATAATGATCTGCCATTTCTATATATAAAAGAGGAATACCATTCTTTTTTAGAAGATGAAAAAGAAGACATATTGTTTGTACATATTAGAGAAGCAGAAGAGATTGAAAAAGTAAAGCAATATGTAAAGACTCCGTGTATCACACTGCTCGTTACCAGAGAACAGAAAAATGGGCAATGCTGGGGTAACCCATCCGATGACAATGTGGCCTGCTATACGTATGATTACCAGTATAGTAATGATAAAAAACTGGGAGAAGCAAGAGCAGATTTTATAGCATTTTTACAAGAGATATTTGAAAAACACAGTAGCCTGTAAATTATAGTAAGAAAGCAGATAGAAGATGAATGATAAGAAAAAAATGCCATGGGCATTGTACCTGACTTTAAGCTGCCTGGTTTTAACAATCATATTGGCAATTGTTGTTTTTCAGGTTTATCTAAAAAGTATACAAGGAGAAAATGAGGAACATAGTTATGATGATTACTATGTGATGATTGTAGAAGATAGGAAATCTGATTTTTGGCAGGAAATATATACTGGTGCCTATACGGCTGGGCTGGAAGAAAATATATATGTGGATCTTTTGGGGAGTAATCTCTCCCAAAATTATAATAAATATGAACTCATGGAGATTGCTATTTACTCTGATGTTGATGGTATTATGGTGGAAGCCGATGAGAGTCAGAGAATGACAGAATTGATTGATATGGCGGTGGCGAATGATATTCCCGTAGTAACATTATACGGGGATAATCCCAATAGCAAGCGGTGTAGTTATGTAGGCGTTGGTAATTACGAGCTGGGACGTGAATATGGCAGACAGGTTTTGGAGATTGCGGGAGAAGAGTCCGTTTCCGCGGCTGTGTTGGTTAGTGCCCAGGCAAATGATACAAGCCAGAATATTGTATGGTCCGGTATTCAGGAAACTGTTTTGCAGGAAAATGAAAAGAATGCGGATATCCAGTTATCCTTGATTTCTGTTGACGATTCCAGCAATTTTACGGTGGAGGAATCCATTCGTGACATTTTTATGCAGGAATCACTTCCGGATATTATTATCTGTTTAAATGCAGTTAATACTACTTGTTTGTATCAGGCCGTGATTGATTACAATAAAGTAGGAGAGATTTCAATATTAGGTTACTATGATAATGATACCATTTTAAAAGGAATCTATCGGAATGTTATTACTTCGACGATTTCTATTGATGCGAATCAGATGGGGCGTTATTGTATTGATGCATTAACAGAATATAAGAAAATTGGAAATACCAGTGAATATTTTACTGCAGATATTACACTGATTGATAAAGAAAATGTATCCGATTTTATGGGAGGAAATGCGGATGATTAGAGATAAATTTCGCACCTTCTCTCTTCAGGGAAAAATTACCAGCATTTATATAGTGGCAAATATATTTGTATTGTTGGCGAATCTGATCCTGCTCTTTGGCATTAATAGTATGTCTAAAGACATGGAGAAGGTTTATCAGGAAAACGTAACGCTGAATGAATTATCTGAAGGACTGCATGCAGTACAGGACAGTATGACGGAGTATCTGAATGTAAAGACCAGTGAGTCGTTGGAAAATTATTATCGTAGTGAACAGGAATTTTCTGCTATGATTCAGGAATTATCCACCGAGATTAGTAATGTTACGTTTGTCCGTATGGAACGTAATATCCGAAATATGTCACAACAGTATTTAAATGCATCCGCTCAGACCATTGAAGCTAAACGTGGACGAAATGTGGAGAAATATCGTATCCGTTATGAAAGTGCCACGGATTTGTATGAATATATAGACAATTATATTTACAGTTTGAATATTGAGCAGTTTGTTAATAATTCTGAAAAATATAATGAAGTTTCCAAGGCTTTCCGCGTGTTTGAGTATTTCAGTATGATGATTATGGTAGTCGTAATTGTTGGAAACGTAATAATTATTATTAATTTTACTGGAAATTTAATTAGTCCCCTTCGGGAATTGGCAGTGCTTGCTAATGAGGTGGCAAAAGGTAATTTTGCAATTAAACTGAAAGGATCCGATTCCCAGGATGAGATTGGTGTCGTAACCAATGCCTTTAACCAAATGGTTATCAGTATCCAGCAGTATATTCTTCAAATCCGCGAAGGTATGCAAGTAGAGAGGAAGTTAAAAGAAAAAGAACTTCTTATGGAAGCTCACTTAAAGGATGCACAGTTAAAATACTTACAGGCGCAGATTAACCCGCATTTTTTATTTAACACACTAAATGCCGGTGCTCAACTTGCCATGATGGAAGGCGCTGACCGAACCTATGAATATGTACAGAATGTGGCAGACTTTTTCCGCTACAATGTTAAAAAAAGTGATGAGACTGTAACACTCAGGGAAGAAATCGAGTTAGTTGATAATTACATCTATATATTAAATGTGCGTTTTTCCGGTGATATTCATTATGAAAAGAAAATCGATAAAAAACTTTTTCCGGTACAAATACCAAGCATGATTTTACAGCCAATTGTAGAAAACTGTGTGAATCATGGTATCCGGGAAATGGCGGGAAGTGGAAAAATAACCTTGTCTGTATTTTCCATGGAAGGTCAGCCTTGTATCAGTATCAAAGATAATGGAAAAGGCATGGAGCAGGATATCATTGAAAAAGTGTTAAATTGTACTTATAGAGAAGAAGATATGACTGGTGATTCCAATGGCATTGGTATGAACAATATTATTGCCAGATTGAAACTGTTTACAGGAACAGATGATGTGATGGATATCATCAGCGAGGGGAAGGATACAGGAACCGAGGTGCGTATCTATTTAAATGTACCGGAGTTGGAGGAGGAAGATGTATAAAATCATGTTGGCTGATGATGAAGGAATCGTAATCGATTCCGTTAAATTCATCATCGAAAAAGAATTTGGGGAAGAATGTATAATTGAGTTTGCAAAAACAGGTAGAAGTGTAATTGAACTGGCAGAAAACTTCAGGCCTGATATTGCAATTATGGATATACAAATGCCGGGGATTAATGGCATTGATTCCATGAAAGAGATACGGAAAACAAATCAGAACGTTATTTTTATCGTGATGTCGGCTTATGATAAGTTTGATTATGCAAAGGAAGCCATTAAATTAGGTGTTTTAGAGTATATTACCAAACCAATGGAGCGTACAAAACTGTTAAGCGCATTAAAGTCTGCGATGAAACTGGTGGACAAGGAAAGGGAAAAAAGAAGCAATGACCTTTTAATCCGTGAAAAATTGGAAACGGTTATACCGGTTTTGGAAAGCGGTCTGATTTATGAGATTCTTTTACAGGAACATTTTGAAGAAGATATCGACAATTATAAGACTATGCTGGGTATCAAAGAAAACTATGCCTATATGATGACTTTGGTATATGGGGATACCCAGGAAGGCAATCACATGACAAACGCTATGGGTAGCAGTGTGAAAATGCAGCAGTATTATCAAGGTGTCCGTGCAGAACTAAAAGAAAACTTCCAGTGTATTGTCGGATCTGTTATGGCAAATAAGATTGTTGTACTGGTTCCTTATGATAAGCCTGTTATGGAATATAAAGAAAGAGCAGAACTGGTAGAGAAAGCCCGTGACATGGTCTATAATATGAGGAAACGTTTTTCCATCAGTTTTCGAATTGGAATAAGTCGTGTCAAAGAAATGCAGAAAATGAAGGATGCCTATAGTGAGTCTACGAATTCTTTGATATTAACAAAGGGTACGGTCGCTCATGCAGATGACCTTCCGATTGGCTGTGACTATGAAGAAAATTATCCGATTAACTTAGAAAAACAGTTGTTTGAAGAAGTGGAAGTTGGAAATGTCAGTAAAGCAATTGATACCGCAAGAAGCTTTTTTGACTGGATGACCGAAACACATCCTGACAGCATTATGGATATACGGCTGAAAGTATTAGAATTTGCACTGCGTGCAGAATCTGTTGCATATGAAAAAGGAGGGGCTACCTATCATTTTAACAGCCGGAGTGATTATCTGACGACCATTATGAATACGGATGATTATGAATCCATGAAAAACTGGTTTGTTGCTAAAATCGAGATGGCAGCGCAGAACAGCAGCAGTAAGCATGATGAATGTTCCAATAATATAGTAGATATTGCAAAAGAATATATTAAAGCAAATTACAGTAAAGCACTGAATCTGGATGATGTTTCCTACTATGTAAATATTAGTCCATACTATTTTAGCAAGATATTTAAGGATGGAACTGGTGAAAATTTTATAGAATATCTGACCAATATCCGAATAGAAAAAGCAAAGGAACTGTTAAACAGCACAGATTTCTCGATGAAAGAAATCTGTGTTATGGTTGGTTATTCCGATCCGAATTACTTCAGCCGTTCATTTAAAAAGAATGTGGGCGTGACTCCGACGGAGTATAAGGAAGGCAGGGTGGAAGCGTGAAAAAGAGAATCATCATCACAATAGCAGTAATTCTGTTTGCTCTTGTTGCAATAGGTATCTTTTCGAGTGAAAAAGAACCACCGGCTCATGAACTGGTGGAAGAAGAGTCCATACAGATTGGAATGAGTTTTGACTCCTTTGTAATTGAGCGCTGGTTAAGAGACCGGGATGTATTTGTTTCTACTGCCCGCGAACTGGGAGCAGAAGTAAATGTACAGAATGCAAATGGAGATATTGAAGAACAGAAAAAGCATATTGATTATTTTATTGATAAAGGTATGGATGCGATTGTAATCATCTGTATTGATTCTTATGGATTGCGGGATCACGTACAGAAAGCCCAGGATGCCGGTATCAAGGTGATTGCCTATGACCGTTTGATTATGGATGCCAATGTGGATTTGTACATTTCCTTTGACAATGCCATGGTAGGTACGATGATGGCGGAAGCGCTTGTGGATAATGGAATCGAAGGCGGCAATGTATTGATGCTGGGAGGATCTTCTGCGGATAGTAATGTTCATATGCTGGAAGGTGGTTTTAGGGAAGTGATGGAAAAAAACAATGTCACTATTTTAGATTCCATTCATGCAGAAAACTGGGAAGCAGAAGTGGCAGGTACTTACGTTTATGAGCATGTGGATGTAGTATCCAAAACAGATGCCATTATGTGTGGAAATGATGATCTGGCAAGTCAGGTGGTTCCAGCATTAGCAGCCAGACGTCTGGCTGGAAATATCTTAGTAGTGGGGCAGGATGCTGATTTGCAGGCGTGTCAGCGTATTGTGGAAGGCACTCAATTGATGACGGTATACAAACCGGTAGAAAAATTAGCCAAGCGGGCTGCGGAGTGTGTAGTAGAACTGGTGGAAACAAATCGTGTAACAGGAGATGATCTTACCACCTTTAATGATGGCACATACGAAGTTCCCTATATTGGTATTATGCCTATCAGTGTAACAGAAGAAAATATCAATGAAGTGATTATAGATAGCGGTTTTCATTTAAAGGAAGATGTGTATTTGAATGTTCCTGCAAAGATGCCAAAATAGAATAGCAAATCCTTGTTAAAAAAGTCATGCATTAGCACAAAAATGTGCTAGCATGACTTTTTTTGTGCGTTTTGTTATCTTAAAAATTTGAAGAATGTCGTAAATTATTCCTATTGGAATTGTGGTATAGTCTGTTTGTAAGCAAATTACATAATCATTTATAGGGAGGTTAAAAGATCATGAAGAAAAAATTATTAAGCATGATTCTTGCAACAGCAATGATTGCAACAATGTTAGTTGGATGTGGCGGCGGTGATGCAGCAGCATCTGGTGACGCAGCAGTAGAAGCAGACGCTTCTGCAACTGGAAGTGGTAAAGTCGGTGTAGCAATGCCTACAAAAGACTTACAGAGATGGAACCAGGATGGTTCAAACATGAAAGCGGAATTAGAAGCAGCAGGATACGAAGTAGATCTTCAGTACGCAGCAAATGATATCGCTACTCAGGTATCTCAGATTGAAAATATGATCAACTCAGGTTGTGAATTATTAGTAATCGCATCTATCGATGGTGATTCTCTTGGAACAGTTCTTGAAATGGCAAAAGAAGCTAGCATTCCTGTTATCGCTTATGACCGTTTGATCATGAACTCTGACGCAGTTTCTTACTATGCAACATTTGATAACTACATGGTAGGTACAATCCAGGGTGAATATATCAGAGATATGTTAGATCTTGACAATGCAGCAGGTCCTTTCAACATCGAGTTAACAACAGGTGATCCTGGTGATAACAACGCTAGATTCTTCTTCGGTGGTGCTATGGACGTTCTTCAGCCATACATCGATGCTGGTAAATTAGTTGTTAAATCTGGTCAGACTTCTTTCGAAGAAGTAGCTACAGCTAACTGGGCAACAGATGCAGCTCAGGCTAGAATGGATGCTATCATCGCAGCTAACTATGCAGATGGAACAAAATTAGATGCTTGCCTTTGCTCAAATGACTCTACAGCTTTAGGTGT
Organism: uncultured Lachnospiraceae bacterium; assembly: GCA_964531805.1. Classification (GTDB taxonomy): domain Bacteria; phylum Bacillota; class Clostridia; order Lachnospirales; family Lachnospiraceae; genus RGIG8767. Next base: position 5,233 of record CAZHGE010000006.1, on the reverse strand, counting down.
AGCAAACTCTCTTGAAGCTAACTACACAGGCGAATGGCCAATCATTACAGGTCAGGACTGTGATATCGCAAGCGTTAAGAACATCCTTGATGGAAAACAGTCTATGTCTATCTTCAAAGATACACGTACACTTGCTTCTAAGGTAGTTGAAATGGTTGACGCTATCATGAAGGGCGGCGAAGCTCCTATCAATGATACAGAAACATATGACAACGGAACAGGTATCATTCCTTCATACCTTTGCGAGCCTGTATTTGCAGATATCAATAACTACAAAGAGTTATTAATTGATTCTGGATACTATACAGAAGCTGACTTACAGTAGTCAATAACGAAGTAAAACAGTGGCAGGCGGGTTTATAGCCCGCCTGCTATTCTTAAGAAATTAGATAATTTCAGATATCTTGGTAAAGTATTTAAGTGTTTTTTAGATTAGGTATTGTGGATATTGCAAAATGGGAGGGTTAACATTGGCTAAGATCTTATTGGAAATGAAAAACATAACCAAAACATTCCCTGGCGTTAAGGCACTCGATAACGTAAATCTTAAGGTTGAAGAGGGAGAAATCCACGCACTTGTAGGTGAAAATGGTGCCGGTAAATCTACTCTGATGAATGTTTTAAGTGGTATTTATCCGTATGGTTCTTACGAAGGCGACATCATTTATGATGGTGAGGTTTGTAAGTTTAACAAGATTAAGGATAGTGAAGCAAAAGGAATCGTTATTATTCACCAGGAATTAGCATTAGTTCCATATATGACGATTGGTGAAAATATGTTCCTCGGAAATGAAAGAGGAAGTAAATTTAAAATTAATTGGAATGAAACAGGAGAACTGGCTACAAAGTACTTAAGAACAGTAGGTCTTAAGGAATCCCAGGAAACTCTGATTAAAGATATAGGTGTTGGTAAACAGCAGTTGGTAGAAATTGCAAAAGCACTTGCTAAAAATGCAAAATTATTGATTTTGGATGAACCGACAGCGTCTTTAAACGAAGATGATTCCAAAGCGTTATTGGAATTGTTGCTTAAGTTTAAAAAAGAGGGAATGACCTCCATTATCATTTCCCACAAATTAAATGAAATTTCTTATGTTGCAGATAAAATTACTGTTATCCGTGATGGATCTACCATTGAGACATTGGATAAAAAAGTGGATGATTTTTCTGAAACTAGAATCATCAAAGGCATGGTTGGCCGTGAACTTTCTGACCGCTTCCCGAAACGTGAAAGCAAACTGGGCGATGTCATGATGGAAGTAAAGAACTGGAATGTATATCATCCGCTTTATTCCGAGAGAAAAGTGGTTGATAACGTAAGCATTCATGTAAAGAAAGGTGAAGTACTTGGTATTGCCGGACTCATGGGCGCAGGACGCACGGAACTTGCCATGAGTTTATTTGGTAAGAGTTATGGTGAGAATATCAGCGGCCAGCTTTTCTTAAATGGACAGGAAGTACATTTAAACAGTGTACAGGATGCCATCAATCATAAACTTGCCTATGTTACAGAAGATAGAAAAGGTAATGGTTTGATTTTAAGTAATCCAATTAAAATTAATACAACACTTGCGAACTTAAAAGCAGTAAGTAATCATTCCATTATTGATAAGGACAAAGAATATGGCGTGGCGGTAGAGTATAAAAACAAACTGGCTACAAAATGTCCTTCCGTAGAACAGAATGTTGGTAACTTAAGTGGTGGTAACCAGCAGAAAGTACTTTTGGCAAAATGGATGTTTGCTGATCCTGATGTCCTGATTCTGGATGAGCCTACACGTGGTATTGACGTAGGTGCAAAATATGAAATTTATTGTATTATCAATCAGTTGGTTGCAGAAGGCAAATCAGTAGTTATGATTTCATCCGAATTACCGGAAATCCTTGGTATGTGTGACAGAGTCTATGTTATGAACGAAGGACAGATGGTGGGAGAATTGGATGGTAAAGAGGCTACTCAGGAACTGATCATGTCCCATATTTTAAAAGCCAGTAAGTAAAGGAGAGTAATCATGAATAAAGCAAAAGTATTAGATATCGTTAAAAAATATACAATGATTTTCGTACTTGTCATTGTAACAGCATTTTTTGCATGGCAGACAGAAGGATCCCTTCTTCTTCCAATGAACATTAGTAGTTTGATTTCACAGAACGCATATGTGTTCATTTTAGCAACCGGTATGTTGCTTTGTATCTTGACCGGTGGTAATATCGACCTTTCCGTAGGTTCCGTTGTATGTTTCACCGGTGCAATTGGTGCCGTACTAATGATGAACTATGATGTAAATATGTATGTTGCTATTTTAGTAATGCTCTTAGTTGGTACATTAATCGGTGCATTTCAGGGCTTCTGGATTGCGTATGTTAGAATCCCGCCGTTTATCGTAACTCTTGCCGGAATGCTTGCATTCAGAGGTTTGAGCAACGTTGTATTGGAAGGTATGACAATTTCTATCAAAGATCAGGAAGCATTTGTTAACTTATTTGGTGGTGGTGCTAACTGTTATATCCCTGATTTCTTTGGCGGCAATGGATTAAATATTACCTGTTTAGTGGTTGGTATTGTAGCAGCTGTTATTTATGTTCTTCTTCAGCTTAAGAACAGAATTGACAGAAGTAAAAAAGGTTATGAAGTTGACAGCCTTGTTGGAATGCTTGTAAAAACAATTTTAATTGCAGCAGTTATTATTGTATTCTCTTACAAGTTAGCACAGCATAAAGGTATTCCAACTGTACTTATTTGGGTAATGATCGTAGTTATGGTTTATGGTTACATTACATCCAACACAACAACAGGTCGTTATTTCTATGCAGTAGGTGGTAATGAAAAAGCAACAAAACTTTCCGGTATCAATACAAACAATGTATATTTCTTAGCATACTTAAATATGGGCTTCCTTTCTGCTTTGGCAGGTATGGTTACAATTGCCCGTATGACATCTGCTCAGCCTACATATGGACAGAGTTATGAAATGGATGCCATTGGTTCCTGCTTCATCGGTGGTGCTTCTGCATACGGTGGAACTGGTACAGTACCGGGAGTTATTGTCGGTGCGGTATTAATGGGTGTTATCAACTTAGGTATGTCCCTTATGGGTGTAGACCAGAACATGCAGAAGGTGGTAAAAGGTCTTGTATTATTAGCAGCTGTTATCTTCGACGTTGTTTCTAAACGTGGTGGAAAATTAATTTCTAAGAATTAATGATACAGTATTTAATCAAAAGGGGTTCTATGTTTACATGGAACCCCTCTTTGGCAAAAGGGGGCGCCATATGATTATGAAAAAAGAACAAGTGCCAAAAGTAAAGGTGGAAAAAGCACAGAAAATTAAAAAAGACAAGAAATCTAAAAAAGGCGGAATGCGTGGCAAACTGGAATTGAAAATTATGTTTCTAGTTTTGCTACTGGTAGTATCAGCATTTTCTTCCATGGGAGTGTTGATTGTTAATTTAAATTCTGTTATTGGAATTAGCGATGAAATTATAGGTACACAAGTAGTAGAAGAAGAGAAAATCTCTGAGTTATCCCGACAGTTTACATATATTAATAGTCAGGTGCTAACGCATGTCATGACAACAAATGCGGTAACCATGGAATCCATGTCAAAAGAAATCCAGGATGAAATGACTATAATGGATGGAATGATGGCTGAGTTTCAGTCCTTACTTGTGGCTGGTGATTCCAGACAGAGTGCATTTGATTCTGCTAATAAGGAATGGGAAAAGTATAAAAGAACCGTTACAAGTTTGTTAGAAACCAGTGCAACTGATAAAACAAAAGCGGAGGTATCTGCTACATCCAATCTCCCAATGTTCAATGAGAAAATTGAAGGGTATATGGATGAAATGTTAACGTTCACAATGGGAGAAATGGAAGCTGGACAGGTAAAGATGGAGAAAACGGCGGCAGCTGTTCCTGTTCTTGTAGGTATTTCTGCTGCTATTGTACTTATCGTAACATTAGTATCATTTGTACTCGTTAAATTATGGATCAGTCGTCCAATCATCAAAGCAACCAAACAGGTGGATGCTTTGGTACAGGGCATTCGTGAGAATCATGGTGATCTTACGATGAGAGTGAATGTGAACTCACAAGATGAAATAGGACGCTTGGCAGTAGCAATTAACGACTTGGTTTCTCAGATGCAGAAGATTATTGCTGCTATTATGGAAAGCTGCCAGAACATGGTGGAAAAACAGGAGCGCATTACGGTAAGTGTAGAATCTGTAAATGAAGGCGCAAAGAATAGTTCAGATAATATTCAACAGGTAAACGGAGAAATCGAACAGGTATTAGCTTCTGTATCGGAAGTGAAGGAAGATACCATTCATGTAGAAGAATCAGTAGGAGCAATGCTTCAAAGTGCAGAAAATGGAACAGATTATGCAGCGGGTATTAAAACAAAAGCGCGTAAGATGGAAGAAGAAGCAATTGAGAGTAAGAGCAAAGCCATTGATGTATTACAAACTATCGATTCTGCTGTGAAGGTATCCATTGAAAATAGTAATCAGATCCATCAGATTACCAATCTTACTGGTGACATTTTAGGTATTGCCAGCACAACAAACTTACTTGCTTTGAATGCTTCTATTGAGGCAGCCAGAGCAGGTGAAGCCGGAAAGGGATTTGCGGTTGTAGCAGAAGAAATCGGAGATCTTGCAAATAGATCTAGAGAAACGGCAAATAATATTCAGGAAATCAGCATTAAGGTAGTAGAAAGTGTTGAAGAATTGGCAGACAATGCAACAAAACTGTTAGATTTTATAAATGATAAAGTATTACCGGATTATGATACGCTGGAGGCAACTGGAAAAGATTATTATCAGGCTGCTGAAACCGTGGATGAGATTATGAATAACTTCAAGGCATCTATTGATGAATTAATGGTAAATGTCAAGAATGTAATCCATTCCAATACCATGATTGAAGGTGCTATTACCAATAGTGCAGATAGAGTGGAAGGTGTTACAAAGAATAACTGTGACATGGAATTAGAGATGACAGAGATTTCTTCTAAGATTGAGGAAATGGATGATGTAATCGGACAGTTACACAGCAGTGTAGAGTGTTTTACAAAGTATTAAGAAGAAAAAAAGTGTGGGAGCTTCCTTTTGGGAGGCTCCCATTTTAGTGTTTGGATAAATAGACATAAAAAGGGGAGGGCCTAACGGACCTCCCCTTTCAGACTGTAGACAAAGTCCCGACCTGACCGGTCGGGCTTTTCTATTCCGT
>CAZHGE010000005.1:0-55662 GCA_964531805.1 uncultured Lachnospiraceae bacterium | reverse complement strand
CTTCAAAACGGAAAGGTTTTGTAACAACACCAACAGTAAGGATACCAAGATCCTTAGCAATCTTAGCCACTACAGGAGCTGCACCAGTTCCGGTACCACCACCCATACCGCAGGTAACGAAAACCATGTTATAGTTCTGAAGTGCATTGAGAAGTTCATCGTAACTTTCTTCCGCAGCCTTTTCACCAATCTCAGGCTTAGCACCAGCTCCAAGACCTTTTGTAAGTTTTTCTCCAATCTGTAATAACTTAGGAGCCTTACATAAAGAAAGAGCCTGCTTGTCCGTATTCACTCCAATAAAATCTACACCACTAATACTTTCGTCAATCATTCTATTAACAGCATTGTTACCGGCACCACCTACACCAACTACTAAAATCTTTGCGCCGGAACTTGCATCGCTTGTCTTAATCTCTAACAAAGGTACTTCCTCCTTCATTTACTCATAAATTCCTATTTTTTATCATATAATTATTTTTCTTTTTACGCAATCTTTTTTTTTAATATTCTAAAGGTTTTTTCGAAAATAATATCAAAAAAAGAGGTTAATCCTCTAATTCGAAGGTTACATCCGTTGACTGGGATGTATAATTCTCCATTCGAAGGACTCCCTTTTTACCTTCAATATTGGGAAGAATCATTTTTAACTTCATGATCTTTTCGTCAATATAATCCGTATTACCCAGTTTTATGCGGCATTGGCCAAAATACAGGGTGATTTCATAATTTTTATCAAAGTAAATCTGTTCTGCGCTGATTCCGTATTTTTCTAACAATTGGGATATGTCCAAAATATGATTAAATATCGTATCATCTTCCACCGGCAGTTTTTCCAACAGGACGATATGATCAAACTGCAGTCCTTTAATCTGGGGAACACCTAAAGTCTTAACTGAAGAAGATTCTACTACCGTTCCATCCTTATCAAAGTAAAAATACTGCCCCATATGTTCTACAAAACCCGCCATACTCTTTTCATAAACAGTAATCTTTATAGAAGTCGGGGATAAAATCTTGACATCCATAGTCTCCACAAAAGGAATATCTTCCATTTGCTTGTTATGGTATTTCAATGACAGATAAATGGAATTATGATCAAACCGGCCCCCCAGTACCATTTCCTGTATCTCTTCATCTGAATAATGTACATTCCCATCTACGATAACCGTATCAATCGTAAAAAAATGCATAAGGGAATAGCCGCTCAATAATATAACAATTATTATCAATACGGCAGTTCCCCATTTTTTTATAGAATATCCATATTCATCCCATAGACTCTCATAAAACGGTTCCCGTGTTGGCATGATCAATGTATTCTGTTTTCTTTTTTTTCTCTTTTTGGTTTTCTTATGACTACTCAATTTATATCCTGCCTATTTTCTCTATTGATGCACCAAGCAGACGATAATCCCTGCAAATATCTTCATATCCACGTTTGATATAATGACAGTTTCCAATCAGACTGTCTCCTTTTGCACAAATACCAGCCAGTACAAGAGCAGCTCCGCCACGCAAATCCTCTGCTAAAATGGAAGCTGCAGATAATGCCTCTTTTCCTATTATATATGCACGATTATTTTGTATGGTAATATCCGCACCCATCCGGTTTAATTCTTTTACAATTTTAAAACGATTGGAAAATATATTTTCCTGCACAACACTTTCGCCATCACTGACAGCAAGTGCCGTCATCAAAACAGACTGCAGATCTGTTGGAAATCCCGGATACACTTTGGTCTTTACCCATGGCAGTGCCTTCGGTCTCTCCTTTTGCCAGACTTCCATATAGTTTTCTTCTATTTTTATACATGCTCCCATCCGTCTGGCTATATCCATTACTGCCGTCATCTCTTCTGCCGGCGCATTTGCCAGAATAATCCGTCCCCTTGTTGCCACAGCAGAAAATAAATAGGTTCCTGCTACAATCCGGTCAGATGGCACTTCATATGTAATAGCATGTAAACTGGAAACTCCTTTAATAATAAGCCTGTCGGTTCCAATCCCTTCTATCTTTGCACCAGCAGCATTTAAAAAATGACACAAATGCTGAATTTCAGGCTCTTTTGCACACCCAGAAAGAGTGGTATCCCCCGATGCTGTAACAGCTGCTAACACCCCGTTTTCTGTTGCTCCCACGCTGGGAAACGGCAGTTCCAGGATGGTCCCTGACCATTCTTTTGCTTTAGCCGTTATATATGTGCCTTCTATATTAAAATCAGCGCCTAATTTCCGCAAAAGATCCAAATGAAGATCTATAGGACGTTCTCCTATGACACAGCCTCCCGGATAATCGATCTTAACTTCCCGGCATCGTGCAAGCATGGGACCAAGTAAAATAATGGAAGAACGCATACTGGTTACCAAATCCCGTGGAAGTCTGTTTTCTTTTAATGCGGTTGTATCTACTATCAAATCCTCTTTTTCCCAATATGCACTGCAGCCCAGGCTGATTAATAATCTGCGCATACACTCCACATCAGAAATCCGGGGACAGTTTTTCAAACGGCATACTCCTTTTATCAATATAGTGGCCGCCAATATAGGTAATACTGCATTTTTAGAACCCTGAATTTTCACTTCGCCAAGCAGCGGTCCACTTCCCTTCACATGAATGATATCCACGTTCTACCTTCCGGAAAATACAATTTCTTAACACTATTATATTCACCGGTATCAATTTTGTATCTTGTACGCCGCTATTCTTTGATACGTATTCCTCTGGCTACACTTAATACCAAACCTATTTCAATCAAAAGGAACATGATGGAGGAACCACCATAGCTAATAAACGGGAGAGAAATACCTGTATTCGGAATGGTATTGGTTACAACGGCAATGTTTAAGATTACCTGTATGGCAATATGCCCCAATACTCCTACTACCAGCAATGCTCCAAATAAATCAGAGGCATTATTGGCAATAATCATAAAACGCCAGATTAAAAGTAAAAACATTAAAATAATAGCAATACCGCCAAAGAGTCCCAGTTCTTCACAAACAAGGGCAAAGATCATGTCATTTTGGACTTCCGGCAAAAATCCAAGTTTCTGCATGCTCTGTCCCAAGCCTTTTCCAAAGATACCGCCCGATCCGATGGCATACAATGCCTGCAGAGTTTGGAAACCCTTTCCAGAGGCATACGCTTCAGGGTCCATCCATGCCAGTACACGGGCACCACGAACACCTAAAAGTTCCGATCCTTCCAATTGTTTAAATGCAAAAATAAATAAGAAAATTGCCACAACACCTATGGCTGCAATTAAAATAAAACGTTTATAATCCGGACTGGCAACAAAAAGCATCAGGAACGCAATACCAAAAATGATGATTGCAGAACTCATATTTTCTGTGATAAACCATACCAATGCACAAATTGGAAGCGGAATACAAAGTACTACCAAAAATCCTTTATTGGTACGGATTGCTTTTCCCATACTACATATAAAACTAGCCAAAAACAAAATCATAGCCAGCTTAGCAATCTCTGCGGGCTGTATGGAAATACCAAGTCTTAACCATCTTCTTGCACCATTAGCTTCATATCCTAATGGTGTTAATACCAGTAAAATTAATACCGCTGAAACCAAATATGCCGGAATCGCAAAACGCTCCCAGAAATGATACGGTATCCTGGAAACCACCACCATAGCGACCAATCCCAGTAAAGCGGCTACTGCTTGTTTTTTGAAATAATATGCCGCATCGTAACCTAATTTTTCCGATACAGATGCCTCATAAGAACTGGCTGAATATACCATAATTAGTCCAAAGCATAATAAAAACAATACGATAAAGACTAAACTGTAATCAAAGTAATATTCACTTGCCCGTTTGCTACTTCTACGAATCTGCATAAATACAGCGCCTTTCTGATTCTACTCTTCTATCGCGTGAACGATTTCCTTAAAACGGTTTCCTCTTACTTCATAATTGGGAAACATGCCCCAGCTTGCGCAAGCTGGAGAAAGCAGTACCGCATCTCCTGCCTTGCTTTCTTTTACACAGATGTCCATTGCTTCCTCAAAGGACTCTGTCATCACAATATTCTCGATACCATGTGCCTTGGCACATTCTGCAATTTTTTCCTTTGTCTGACCAATGAGAACAAAAAGTTTCACTTTACCATCAAAGCTTTCAATCCACTCATCGTAGGTACTTTCCTTGTCATAGCCGCCTCCAATTAAAATCGTCGGCTTATTCATTGCCTGGATTCCTTTGATAGCCGCATCTGGATTCGTCCCCTTGGAATCATTATAATAATCCACACCTCTTTTGGTTGCCACATATTCAATACGATGTTCCACTGCCCTGAAAGTACGCACGGAATCCAGAATGGAATCCATCGGTACTCCAAAAGCCTCACAGATTGCAATAGCAGCCATAATATTTTCCATATTATGCACACCAAGCAGTTTCGTTTCTGCTGTATTTAATAAAGCCTGTGTTTCTCCGTCCACGGCTTTATAAATCACATCTTCATCCAAATAAAAACCATTTTCCAGTTTTCTTGCTGATGAAAACCAAATAACCGTTCCCGGTGCACGATTACCAAAATCTCTCGTATAAGAGTCTTCATAATTTAACACACAAAAATCATCTTTGGTCTGATTCTTAACGATGGACTCTTTTGCCTCCACATACGCTTCCATGGTATGATGACGGTTCAAATGATCCGGCGTAACATTTAAAATAGCTGCTACATGCGGAAGGAAATCATGAATCGTTTCTAACTGAAAACTGCTGATCTCTGCAACGGTTACAGAATCTTCCACTGTATAAAGAGCCTCCTTTGTATAGGCATTCCCAATATTTCCTACTACAAAGACACTCTTAAAATAATTGCGCATGATTTCACCGGTAAGAGCTGTTGTGGTTGTTTTGCCATTTGTACCAGTAATTGCCGCTATACGTCCTTTCGCAAACTGATAAGCCAGTTCAATCTCACCCCAGATTGGAAGATTCTTATCGCGCAGTTCATTTACAAAGTCAGCATCCACCGGAATTCCCGGACTTAAAACAACTAAATCCAATTTCCCAGCCAATTCATCCCCAATGCTTCCCAGAACGATCTCAACCTCTATATCCGTTCCAAATTTATGTAAAATATCTTCTTTTTGCAGATTCTCATTGGTATCAAATAAGATTACCTTTGCACCAATATGATCTAATAATGTTGCCGATGCAATTCCACTGATACCACAACCTGCTACTAATACGTATTTTCCCTGTAAATCCATGGTAAACATATCCTTTCTTCTATCACAGTCCCTCTTTTCACTATGATACTGGCTCAATGCCTATCAAATTATTATAATCCATTTCCTCTAAATAAGGAAGAATATTTTCAAATAACTGTCTAACAATAGGTGCTGCAATGGTACCACCATAATAGGTTCCCTTTGGATGGTTAATAATGGCAATCGCAATTACCTGTGGATCATCTGCGGGTGCAAAACCAATAAAAGAAGAAATGTATTTTCCCTGACCACGTGGAAGTGTTTCGCTGGTTGCTGTTTTTCCTCCTACGGAAAAACCTGACACAGCACCATTTTTTCCGCCACCTTCAGACACTACCTTTTCTAACATTTCGCGAAGCGTTGCACTAGTCTCCTCTGATAAGATTTGTTCATTATTATCATAGTTAAAAACACGTTTTGTATTACCTTCTTCATCTACAGTCTTAACTGCCATATGCGGTGTAATCCGCTTTCCACCATTAATCAGTGAAGATACTGTGGTAATTACCTGTATAGGGGTAATCTGAAATGACTGCCCAAAAGATATGGTTGCCAGTTCCACCAGCCCGATACTGTCTTTATTATGCATAATCGTTCCTGCTTCACCGGGAAGATCAATGCCCGTTTTTTCAAGAAGGCCAAACTTTTCAAAATAATCATAGAACCGGTCACTTCCCAAACGTAAGCCAACCGTCACAAAAACAGGGTTACAGGTTTTTGGGAAATTGCAATTACACAGGAATTACTTACTCTCTCACATCTCCTAGCAAATTATAATTCAAGCGTCTTATCCTTATATACAACAATTCTGTCAATATTCTGAAGCATCACCCTGACTTTCGCCGCTTCCATGACACCAAATTGTAGCGCTTCACTGATATGGGACAAGCGTTTCCCATAATCATTATATTCATTTTCATGCTCTGTTATGTTTTTTATCTTTTTCTCTATTCTCTCAATATTTTCATTTATTTCCATAAACAATTTCTGAAATTCCTCGTCACTGATTACCTCATCCATTAACTTATTTAGCAAAATATTCTTTTTCTTTTCCAGTTTCCTTAAATCTTTCACTAATGCTTCTTTTTCTCTTTTGCCTTCACTTTGTGCAAACCCTTTCTGTAACAACAGTAACACTTCCTTCACTTGATCATTCTCAGAATCTCCTTGATTTGAAAGCAGACTGTATTTTCCCAATTCCCCCAATACCCATTCCTCTTCTACATTCACATTATTACATCCTTGCGGCCTTCCTTGCGTTTTTCTTCCATACTTTAGTGCCGTAGAACATTTCCATACAACCCTGCCGCCCTGTTTCCCATGTACCACAGTCCGGTAATAAACAGCTCCGCAGGTTCCACAATAGAGTTTGCCCGATAAAGCATACTGTCCTGCCGCTTGGCGGGTATGTCGGTATTCTTTTGACCGGACTGCCATTTTTTCCAAAACCTTCTCATGATACTCTTTACTGATAATAGGTGGCAGCGCATTCTCTATATAAATCCACTCATTTTCAGGCAATGTAATCTTTTGTTTTGCTTCAAAATTATATTCTGCCGTATGAAGTCGCACCGTTCCATGTGCTCTTGGAGAATACAGCATATTGCGCCATTGCACATCTGAAATCCGGTTTCCGTTTTTTCCACGCACGCCCATAGCATACATCTGATTCGCAATAGAATAAAATCCCCTGCCCTGCTCTGCCATAGAAAAAGCAAGTCGGTACGCTTCTGCCTCTTTTTCATTCAGCACATATACATCCTTAGACACTTTATCCCATCCAAATATTGGCACGGTGATATTGTAGCCCGTTTGCTTTTCCTGCCTCCTTTTGTGCGCGTTTTTTATTTTCTTAGAAAGTTCCCTACTAAAATCCTCAGCTAAAATTGCCTTAATCCCCGTAAGCAGACTATCATCTGGTGTATAAAATTTGTGGTCAATATAAATATAGAGACGCTTGTTGTTTCTGGAAAGTTTGTCAATAAAACTATACCAATCCATGGCCGAGCGCATCAGCCTGTCAATGGATTTGATTACCACAATATCAAAACGATCTGTTTCCATATCTGTAAGCAGTCTTTGGTACTCCGTCCGTTTTCCAGCTGTGGTTCCTGACTGGGACTCAATATACTGTTCAATCAATTGCCATCCCTGATTCCATACAATTTCCCGGCTTTCCTGTGCCTGTACCTCCAGAGCATTGACCTGTGCCTCTTCCTCCGTGGAACACCTATTATAAATTACTGCCCGTTCCATTTCGCACTCCTATCCTGCACTGGCAGCTGGGTAAGCATCACTTTCATCCGATTTTTCTCTTCCTCTCTTAACAGTCCCTGTTCGGTTAAAATTTCCAAAATCTGCAAAAACATTTGTCTTTTAGAAATGGTTTTCGGCTCTTCATCCCATAAATTTTCCATATATACATACCCTTTGTTTTTTCTTCAATATATTCAAAGTCCGTCCATTTCTTGCATGTATTTTGCGCGTCTGTAATTATAATAAGCCAGAAAGGGAAATCTGCTTGCAACCTCACGCTTCGCTAGTTGCCTGCGCAGATTTCCCTTTCTGGCTTTAAATTACTTGCATCCACGCTTCGCTAGTTGCCTGCGCAGTTTTCCCTTTCTGGCTTTAAATTACTATTTACACCGCTTCTACATTCTTAGTCGCAATGATATCCACACCGGTTCCGGCCACATCCTCTAATACCACATCGCCAATATGGACCGGTGCTTTTACGGATACATCCTTTAGAGCTGTAACACAATCAAAGATTTTTCCTTTTGGAATATCTTCTTTCGTTTTAACAGATACTGCCGCTAATGTACCCCCTTCTACTTTTACAGAACTGGTTACGATACGAGTTGGATTCGTAACCTCTTTTCTTGCATATACATCTCCCCGTTTGCAGGTATTTCCTGTTACGCTTACCACATCATTGCCTTCTATCTCCACACTCAGCGCACATCCCATAGGACAGCCGATACAGATCAAATCTCTTTTTTCCATGGTTTATTCCTCCTCGATTTTTACCGTGATCTGCTTCAGATCAGGATATGCTTGAAGCTGTTCCTTCTTTAATTCCACCTGTTCCATTTCACCTGGTGCTACAACCGGACGTCTTCTGTGGATAATTCTCTCATCATTCAAATACACAGATACATAACAGTTTTTATAAACATCTCCTACACGGAAACGAACCACATGTTTTTCATCCATTCTCTGTGGATTGATGGTTTTTGGAACGGTATATCTTGCGCCCTCGCATGCCACGATTGGAATATCACATCCACCTTCTTTTTTACCATTTAACACATACTCTGCTGCATTTTTACCGGCCGCCTGCGCTTCCTGCGAAACAAAATCAACCAAATCATGTACATGAAGTACATTTCCACAGGCAAATACTCCTTCCACATTAGTTTCTAAAGATTCATTTACCAATGGTCCTGATGTAACCGGGCTCATTTCCACACCCAATTCCCTTGATAGCTCATTTTCCGGAATCAGACCACAGGATAATAATAAGGTATCACAGGAATAAAATTCTTCTGTTCCCGGAATCGGTCTTCTATTTTCATCTACCTGAGCCAAAGTAATTCCTTCTACTCTTTCCTTACCTTTAATATCTACTACTGTATGGCTTAACTTTAACGGAATATCAAAGTCATCCAGACACTGGACAATATTACGTTTCAAGCCGCCTGAATATGGTAACAGTTCTGCAACAACCTTTACTTTTGCCCCTTCCAGCGTCATTCGCCTTGCCATAATCAGACCAATATCTCCAGAGCCTAAGATTACTACCTCTCTACCTGGCATGTAACCTTCCATATTTACAAGACGCTGTGCCGTTCCTGCGGAATACACGCCTGCCGGACGATATCCCGGAATGTTCAAAGCGCCTCTGGAACGTTCTCTACAGCCCATGGCAAGAATAACCGCTTTTGCCTGAATCTCTAAAATGCCCTCTTCACGATTCATAGCGGTTACCACTTTGCTATCGGAAATATCCAATACCATGGTATTTAATTTATATTCAATCTTCTCTTCCATAAGCTGGTCTATAAATCTCTGTGCATATTCAGGTCCCGTCAATTCTTCCTTAAATGTATGCAGTCCAAATCCATTGTGGATACACTGATTTAAAATACCACCCAGTTCTTTATCTCTTTCTAATACTAATATACTTTCTGCACCGTTTCTTTTTGCGGAAACAGCCGCAGAAAGGCCTGCTGGGCCGCCGCCAACGATTACGATATCGTACTGTAACATATCCATTCCTCCACTATAATCTGTCTTTATTGATTCCAACAATAATCTTACTTTCTCCACCGGATTTTGTAATTTCAGAGGGATCCACACCTCTTTCACGCGCTAAAATCTCAATCGTTCTTGGTGCACAGAAACCTGACTGACAACGTCCCATTCCGGCTCTTGTTCTGCGTTTTACACCATCTAACGATTTCGCTCCAATCGGTCTGTTAATGGCATCCATAATCTCACCTTCTGTAATCATTTCACATCGACAGATAATGTTACCGTATTCTGGTTTTTCCTTAATTAATGCAGCGTATTCTTCTTTACTTAATGTCTTTGGATCTAAGATACCTTTTCTTGTAGAAATAAAATCTGTTTTTTCCTCCGCTTTCACCAAATCCTTAATAATCTCTGCCACCATTTTACCAATCGCAGGTGCACTGGAAAGACCGGGAGAAGCAATACCGGCACAATCAATAAAGCCTTTTGCATCCTCTAATTCTTCTATGATAAATTCATCTCCATCTTCATGGGCTCTGAGTCCAGCAAAAGAAGTAATCACCTGACGCATCGGTAGATTCTTTACCGTATTACCCGCTTTCTTTGCAAGTTCATCCAAACCTGCCTGTGTTGTGTTGGTGCCTTCTTTATCCTCAATATCAATGGCCGTTGGTCCAACCAGTGTATTACCATGAACAGTCGGTGTCACCAGTACACCCTTACCATATTTACTTGGAAGTTGGAAAATGGTATGTGTTACGAAACCTTCTACTGCTCTGTCAAGCAGACAATAATCACCACGTCTAGGTGTAATATGAATCTTCTTTTCACTTACCATATTATGGAATACATCTGCATACACACCCGCTGCATTTACCACATACTTTGTCTCGAAATCACCTTGATTTGTCTGTACAACCCAGATGTCATCCTTCTTTTCAAAGCCAGTTACCTTTGTATCAAAGAAAAATTCCACTCCATTAGCAGCTGCATTTTCTGCAAATGCAATATTCATACCAAATGGACAAACAATAGCTCCTGTTGGAGCATATAAAGCAGCTACCGCTTCATCTGAAATATTAGGCTCCAATTTTACCAATTCTTCACGTTCAATAATGCGAAGATCCTTTACGCCGTTTTTCACACCACGCTCATATAAAACATTTAAGTTATCGCGTTCCTCTTCATTGGCACAGACAACAAGGGAACCATTTTTCTTATAATGGAAATCCAAATCCTTGGACAACTGTTCCATCATCTGGCTTCCTTCTACATTCAGTTTTGCCTTTAAACTGCCGTTTGCAGCATCAAATCCTGCGTGCACAATGGCACTGTTTGCCTTTGATGTTCCACAACAAACATCTTCTTCCATTTCCACTACACAAATCTTTAAATTATAACGGGAAAGTTCTCTTGCTGATGCACATCCAGATACACCTGCACCGATCACTACTACATCATACATTTTTCTCAACGCTCCTTCTTATTTATAAAAAATCTGCTGACTACTATTCTTCTTTTGCCCATCCGTAAGCATATTTTACTGCTTTGTTCCAGCCGCTAATCTTCTGCGATCTTTCTTCTTCGGTAATCTCTGGTTCAAAGATACGGTCAATTCCAGAATTCTGAATTACGTCTTCTTTGCTCTTCCAATATCCCACAGCCAGTCCTGCCAGATATGCAGCCCCCATTGCCGTTGTTTCCACGCAGATTGGTCTGTTTACCGGCGCATTACTGATATCTGCCTGCATCTGTAAAAGAAGATTGTTCGCACAGGCACCGCCATCCACCTTTAACGTTCCCAATGCAATTCCGGAATCTGCTTTCATAGCCTGCAATACATCGTTTACCTGATAAGCAAGGGATTCTAATGTTGCCCGGATAATATGATACTTGTTTACACCTCTTGTAATACCTACGATGGTTCCTCTTGCATACTGATCCCAGTGAGGAGCTCCCAATCCGGTAAATGCAGGAACCACATAGCAGCCATTGGTATTTTTGACTTTTTTTGCCATATATTCAGAATCCGAAGCACTATCGATAAATTTCATCTCATCACGCAGCCACTGGATTGCAGCCCCCGCAACAAAGATGGATCCTTCTAAAGCATATTCCACTTTTCCATCCAGGCCCCATGCAATGGTCGTCACTAAGCCGTTTTTAGAAAACACTGGCTTTTCTCCTGTATTCATCAAAAGGAAGCAGCCCGTTCCATATGTATTTTTCGCTTCACCCGGTTTAAAACAAGTCTGACCAAACAATGCTGCCTGCTGATCTCCCGCTGCTCCCGCAATTGGAATCGGCGCCCCAAAGAATTCCGGATTCGCATTTCCGTAGATGCAGCTGGAAGGTTTTACCTCTGGCAGCATACATCTTGGAATTCCCAGTTCTTCCAAAATCTCGTCATCCCATTCCAATGTATTGATATTAAACATCATAGTTCGGGAAGCATTGGAATAATCCGTCACATGCACAGCACCTTTCGTCAGTTTCCAAATCAACCAGGTCTCCACGGTTCCAAAAAGCAATTCTCCTTTTTCGGCTCTTTCCCTTGCTCCTTCTACATTTTCCAAAATCCATCTTAATTTGGTTGCAGAAAAATAAGCATCTATTACAAGACCAGTCTTCTCTCTGAATTTCTCTGTCAGTCCCTTTTCCTTTAAGGAGTCGGCATATTCTGCTGTTCTGCGGCACTGCCAGACAATAGCCTGTGACACCGGCTTTCCAGTTTCCTTATCCCATACAATAGTCGTTTCACGCTGATTGGTAATACCAATTGCTGCGATATCATTTGGCATAGCTCCAATATTTGCCATTGCTTCCTTTGCCACTTCTAACTGTGTGGACCAGATTTCCTCCGCATCATGTCCTACCCAGCCCGGCTTAGGGAAAAACTGTGTAAATTCCTTCTGTGCAACGCTGCACATTTCTCCCTTTTCATTGAATAAAATACATCTGTTACTGGTGGTTCCAGCATCCAATGCCATTACATACTTTCCCATATATACCTTCTCCTTTTGTTTAAAAAATCCTGTAAAACAAAGCCTCACGGAGCATTTTTTACTTACTGTGCTCTGCTTATAAGTAAAAAATAAGCACCACAAATGACAACATTTCTGTTGTATTTGCCGTGCTCTCATCTCTTGGCTTACATGTTCAATTTCTGTTATCAATATATCATATTTACCGCACCTTTACAAGGAGTTTTCGCCCCTTCATAAAAATACTGTGTATTTTTACATATTTGCGGTGCCCGGAGTTGTATAAATTCACCAGTCTACATATTCCATACTTCTTCATTTGTAGAAGAGATTGCGATTGCACCTGCATCAAGCGCTGCCAATACATCTTCTTTATCCATAATCAAACCGCCTGCAATCACAGGAACATTCAATCTCTCAGATATTAATGTAATCATTTTAGGCATTAGACCCGGTAGAATTTCTACAATATCAGCATACTCTTTTATCCTGCTGTTTAGTTTGTCCAACACCTTGGAATCAATCAAAAAGATCCTGTAAATGGTGCTAAGAGATAGTTCCTTGGCACGTTTGATTTGATCACCATGCGTAGAAATAATACCATCCGCCTCTGTATAAGACGCGATAAAATCCACTGCTTCCACACGGCTGCTTAACCCTGCTACCAGGTCCATATGTACCACCGCTGTTTTTCCAGCTTCTTTAATTCTTTTTACAATGGAAGCAATATTACTAATCTCACCAAACAGAACAAACACTACACTAATATCCTGTAACGTCAGACATTTTTCCAATCCTGCTTCATCCTTTATTGCTGCCACAATAGGATTACTCACTACGGCATCATAAAATTCCTGCTTCATATTCCCACTCCTCTTACATGTAATTTTCTCTTATTTTCCCAAACACCTGCTTACAGGATTGCATAGTACCCTGCAAAAACGTTTCTGCCCCATGCCCCTGTGTCTTATGACACCTGATTTTCCTATCTTCCACTACTATAAAACCGGGACAGGAAAAAGGAGATTCCGGCGTCACCACTTCTTCCTCCAAACCAGCCGCTGCTGTTGCTACCTTAAAAATAGATCCTGGTTCATAGGTATCGTTGATGCAGCCATTACGCCACATATTGTTCAGACGGTTCATTCGTTCTTCTTCGGACATGGCTTGTTCCACATCCGCCGCCGTCTCCACACTTTCATTTTCCAAGGCCTGTTCATCTGTAACTGGTTCTAAAACCGGAAGTGTATAAGGATTATTCAGATCAAACTCCGGCACATTTACCATTGCCATCACTTCTCCATTATTAGGATTCATCACAATGATACTAACGCTGTCCGCTTCCTTTGTTTTCATTGCCTGATATGCAAGCTGCGTAGCATAGGACTGAATATTACGATCAAGACTGATACAGAGATTTTCTCCTGGTATCGGTTCAACTCTGTCCTCTCCCCATTCAGGTAGTTCCACACCTCTGGCGTCCGTATAGGTTAAAATCGTACCATTCGTTCCCATTAAAATATCATCGTAAACAACCTCTAATCCAATAATACCCTGATTATCACCGCCAGTAAAGCCCAATACTTTTGATGCCAGTTCACCATAAGGATAATAGCGCTTATATCCATCATCCACTTTAACACCCGCCAGATTTTCACTGCGTATTTCATCTCCAATGGATTTATCCACATTACTTTTTATCTTTTCTATCGATGTTACTTTCTCCACACGTTTTCTTACATATTCTTCTGAAAGTCCCAATTTAGAACTCAATAATGTAATCACTTTTTCCGGATCTTCTATCTGATTATGGATAACAGATACGGTACATACTGTTACATTATCTGCTAATATCTGTCCTGTGGAATCAATAATTTTTCCTCTTTGTGCTTTGATACTTCTCTCTCTTTGGTGTAGTTCCAGTGCTTTATCCGTATAATATTCGGACTTTGAAATCATTAGATAGGACAACCGAACAGTAAGAAGCAGCAGGATACAACTACATCCCACGGCCAAAGTTAGGATTTTTTTACGATAGCGCGTTTTATTTTTTACCATAGCCTCACACACAAAAAACGGGGATTAGTTTAATCTATTCCCCGTTTTCTATGGTTATTCCTCTGTATCTTCAGAACTACTATCCTCCCCTTCCTGGGAGCCTTCTTCTGTTTGATTTTCCGTCTCATCATCCGGATGACCTGTTGTATTTGCAGCCGGATCGGTATTATTTAATAACATATTATTGGTCAGTGGTGCTGTCTGCACATCATCACTTCCCATTTCTTCTTCACTGACCGGTGTGGAGGATGTTGTATCCCCACCATTTGCATTAATGGTGCCATCTTCTAACACCTCCGGTTCTGGCTGGATTACCGTTTCTTCCTCTTCTTCCTCAACAGTAATATTTGCCTTTTTAACCGCAATATTTAATTCTTCCAGTTCTGCTAATTCTTTCTCAGAAAGTTCCTCTGTCATATAAATATTTAAATAAGGAAGAACTTCTGTCAAAATATTTCTCACAATTCTGGTAGCGAACTTAGCATCATCCTGATACATTGTATTTGGTCTGTCCACTACTACATAAATAGCAATCTGTGGATTATCAGCTGGGGCATACCCCATAAAAGAAACAACATAATTCTTCTTATCTCGGGGAATTGTCTCAGCAGTACCTGTCTTTCCACCAATGGCATAACCAGCCGGGCGGGCAGTTTTACCAGTACCATTTACCACTACACCATTACAATATTCAATAATTTTCTGGCTCGTCTGGGCAGATACGGTCTGCTTTACAATACGTGGTGTAATATTTTTTACAACAGAACCATCTGCCGCCGTGATCTTGCTGACCATATGAGGCTCATAATAATAACCGCCATTAATCAACGAGCAAAACGCAGATATCATCTGGATCATACTGACATTATAACCCTGACCAAATGTAGAGGTAGCCAACTCAGTATCACCCATATTGCTTGCATTAAAAACCAGATTCTCTGTTCTGGATTCACCAGCCAGATCAATATTGGTCTTTAATCCAAAATTAAAACGCTCCTGATATTCTAAAAATGTGGTTTTTCCAATCTGTTTTCCCATTAACATCAAGGCGACGTTACACGACTGTTCCACGGATTGCTGTACTGTCAGGGTACCATCACCACCCATTTTATAGTTATGGCATTTGATATCATAATCACCTACATGAAGCTGTCCATTACAGGTATAATACTCATCCCCTGTCATCTTACCGGATTCTAATCCTGCTGCTACCGTAAATGGTTTTGCGGTAGAGCCTGGTTCATACGTATCCTGGATACAGTAATTTTTCCAGAGATTATACAAGTTCTGATACAGAACATCTTCATCCGCCAGCACTTCATCTACATTTTCCTCTGTAATGACAGTGCCTTCTTCATCCATTTTTCCTTCCGCCGTAAACAAGCGGCTTCCTATCAGATTATCTGTATTCCGAACATCATTTAAATCAAAATTAGGATAACTTGCCATAGCAAGAACTTCACCACTGTTTACATCCATCATAATACAGCTGACATTTCGCGCTCCGTTACCAGTTCTTGCCGCGTTCTTGTTTTCTTCATTAAACTGATAGAGATATTTTTCTACAATGGACTGGATATTAGAATCTATAGTCGATACTACATTATAACCGTCCGTTGCTGCAATGGTAGTACGTTCCAGGGTTTCATCATCATTAAGATAACCATATTCTCTTCCGTTTGTACCATTTAAAATATCGTTATAATAGCCTTCCAAACCAAAGGTTGCGGTATTATCTTTGCCGGTAAAACCAAGTACATCACAGGCAAGTGAACCATTAGGATACACGCGCTTGTATTCTTCTTCAAACCATACACCCTCAATCCCCGGATAGTTTTCCGTATCGTTCTGCATCTGTACAAAAGGACTGATTTCATCATAAGTAAGCTGTTTCAACGTCACATAATAACGTGAGGAAGGATTGTCTGCAATATAACTTCTTGCCGCCCCTTCATCAAATTCGGGGAAACAAGTCTTAAGTGCAGTTAGTGTTGGTTCTAAATAGTCATCTTTTTCTAAGAGATTTTTGCAATCAATGACCAAATTATATACTTTTTCGCTGACTGCCAGTTTGATTCCGTTTTTATCCAGAATATCTCCTCTTTTGTAAGGGATTGTCGTACTGGCATAGGACTGCTGACTTAAAATCTGACGCTTATACTGCTCTCCCTTTGTATTGTTGATATAGATTAACCGGGTGCTTAAACCCATGAAAGCCAGTAGTACGATTAAAAAAAGTACTACCAGCTTCTTTTGCATTTTCCCTGTGAATTGTCCATATCTGTTTTGCTTACCAGTATTTCGCTGGTATTGATTTCTGCCGTTACCCGGCCGGTTATTTGTTCTATTCACCGTTTCACCTCTGTTGTTACTCTGGCATTGCTCCTAACTGCCTTACATAGTCGCTTCCTTCACCGGAAACCGTAACTACTTGTCCTTCCCTTGCATAAGTCATTCCCAATTCTTCAATGGCAATCCGTTTGATTTCTTCCATATCCATCGAAGTATTGATTCGCTCCAACTGCTCATCATTGGAAAGACGCATATCGTTTAACTGGCTTTCCAAAGCAGCAACTCTTTTAATGCTTACGGTCAGATTTGACTGTGTCTGCAGATAACCAATCAACATAATACCCGTGATTACCATAGCTGCTGTTAAAAACAGCACATATGGCAGATTCATATAACGGGATTTTTCCTGATTTCTTCTTACATTCTGATCTGCTCTGCGGACCGGCTGTTGTAATTCTCTTACCGTGTCAAGTCTTCTTGCCGTATTGCCTTCCACATAGGTACGTCTCTGATATTCAGTTTGTCGGTTTGTTACTTGTCTTGTTTGACGCGTATTCACCTTAGACTCCCTCACTTAACTGTTACTATTACTATGCCCGTTCAAACACCCTTAATTTGGCACTCTTCGAACGGGAATTTTCTTCTAACTCCTGTTGACTTGGTAAAACCGGCTTACGATATACCGATTTTCCCATCGGAACTTTTCCACATACGCAGACCGGAAACTCCGGCGGACAGGTACATGGATGTTCATTTTTACGAAATGATGATTTTACTATACGGTCTTCTAAGGAATGGAACGTAATGATACTCAATCTTCCTCCCGGATTTAACATGGCAATCATGTCATCCATAGAATCCCGTAAAACATCCAGTTCTTTATTACATTCAATGCGGATTGCCTGAAACACCCTTTTGGATGGATGTCCATTTGTCCGGAACTTTGCAGGGATTGCTGCCTTAATAATCTCATTGAGTTCAAATGTGGTTACAATCTCTTTTTCCTGACGATTACGCACGATATGTTTTGCAATATTCTGTGAAAACTGATCTTCCCCATAATCACGAAATATGCGGAATAACTCTTTTTCCGGATAAGTATTCACAATCTCCTTTGCTGTCAAAGACTGCCTTCTGTCCATACGCATATCCAGTTCCGTATCATATTTATAGGAAAAACCTCTGTCTACTGTATCTAACTGATAGGAGGAAACGCCCAAATCCAGTACGATTCCATCTACCTTTTCAATTCCAAGGTCCATGAGAACCTGACGCATATTGCAGTAATTACTGCGTACGATGGTCACGCGTTCTTTAAACTCTTCTAAACGCTTAGAAGCCGCTGCGATAGCATCCTCATCCTGATCAATGCCAATCAATCTCCCCTTATCCGAAAGGCGCCTGCATATCTCATAGGAATGACCTCCGCCACCCAGGGTTCCATCTACATATATGCCATCCGGCTTTACAGCCAGTCCATCGATTGTCTCTTCTAACAATACCGATTTGTGCTTAAATTCCATCTTAGTCAACTCCAAAAAAATTGTATCTGATGTAGTCTTGTCCCATAAAACGAAGTATTCTTACCCGATTTTCTGTCAAACTAGATACCAAGACCAAGTTCTGCCATATGTTCTGCAATCTCATCCATATCTTCATAAGATGCGGTACCTTCCCATCTCTCACGGCTCCAGATTTCCACTCTGCTTGCCACACCGATCAGCACAACATCCTTTTGAAGTTCCGAAAATTCACGCAGAACGGAAGGAATCAAAATTCTTCCCTGCTTGTCCACCTCTACACTGGCAGCACCAGCCAAGAAGAAACGCACAAATTTTCTTGCATCCTTATTGGTAATTGGTAATGCTTTTAATTTTTCTTCGAAAGCAGCCCACTCATTGTTATCGTACACAAAGAGGCAGCCATCCAATCCCTTCGTCACAACAAATTCGTCACCCAGTAACTCACGAAATTTAGAAGGAATGATCACTCTGCCTTTGGGGTCAATTGTATGATTGTATTCTCCCATAAACATAACAATCACCTGCTCTCAAAATGGTCTGTCACGGAAAGCAAATTCTCCACTTTGTACCACTTCGGTCCACTTTCCACCACTTTATGGTCAATTTTAAGGCATTTTTATGATTATTGCAAGCAAAATAAGCAAAAAAAACACACATTACCATAATTTGTAATGTGTGTTTTTGGTCATTTTCAACATATTGTGTTTTCATTTTTAAACAATCTAAATCTTGTGTAGTGCTATTGTACTATTTTTATAACACTAAGTTCAGTCAACTCAAATAGACATTCTTATACATTAAATCTAAACAGAATTACATCACCGTCTTTTACCACATATTCCTTACCTTCCATACCTACAAGACCTTTTTCTCTTGCAGCAGCTAAGGAACCCTGCTCCAATAAATCTTTATAATTTACTACTTCTGCTTTGATAAATCCTCTTTCAAAATCGGTATGAATCTTACCAGCAGCCTGTGGTGCCTTTGTACCAATCTTAATTGTCCATGCACGTGTCTCATCTTCTCCTGCTGTTAAAAAGCTCATAAGACCAAGTAAACGGTAACTTGTTGCAATTAATTTATCCAGACCGGATTCACTTAATCCCAGATCTTCTAAGAACATTGCCTTTTCGTCATCATCCAGTTCTGCAATTTCCTGTTCAATCTGTGCACAAATAACGAAAACCTCGCTGTCATTTTCAGCTGCAAACTCACGTACTGCTGTTACATTGGCATTATCTGCTCCATCATTTGCCAAGTCATCTTCCGCTACATTCGCCGCAAAAATTACTGGTTTAGCCGTTAATAAATTATAGGAAGCAAACCAGCCTTCTTCGTCTTCATCCACCGTTTCAAAGCCTTTTGCAAGCTTTCCTTCTTCAAGATGTGCAATCAGACGTCTTACCATATCCATCTCTTTTGCAATCTTCTTATCGTTATTGGCTGCTCTCTGTCCCTTCGCAAGACGACGCTCTAAGATTTCAACATCGGAGAAAATTAATTCTAAGTTAATTGTCTCAATATCACGTAATGGATTGACAGAGCCGTCTACATGAATAACATTCGCATCCTCAAAACATCTTACTACATGTACGATAGCATCTACTTCACGAATGTTGCTTAAGAACTGGTTTCCAAGACCTTCACCCTTGGATGCACCCTTTACCAGGCCTGCAATATCAACAAATTCGATAACCGCTGGTGTCACCTTCTTAGACTGATACATATCACCAAGCAGTTTTAAACGAAAATCCGGCACGGTTACAATACCCACATTCGGGTCAATCGTACAGAATGGATAGTTTGCCGATTCTGCTCCTGCTTTTGTTAATGAATTAAATAATGTACTTTTACCAACATTGGGTAACCCCACGATACCTAGTTTCATATTTATGTAAACCTCCGTTTTCTACGTTAATTTCCGTTTCATACAGTGACGATTCTACTATAAAAATAGAAAAAACTCAATATGCTTTATCCTTCCTTATCGAAAGCAGCACCGCCATCACTACCAGGATTCCTCCTAATAATTTAAAAACATCCGCATCCTCCTGTCCAAGCATAATTCCAAGCAGACAAGTACTTAATGGATTAATGGCAGTAAACACGCCTGCTGTCTCAGCGGATAGGTATTTCTGTGCCAGTGGCTGAAAGGTAAAGCCAAAACAGCTGCAAATCAGTGCCAGCATTAGGATCATAGACCATTCAATACCATTTACCGGTAATCTTGGTGTTTCCATGACAAATGTTAATATAGTAGAAAACAATCCCATGAATCCAATCTGTAAAACACCCATGGTTACCGGATCACCTTCTCTTGATACATAATCAGTAATTACAACACAGACTCCGAAAATCAACGCTGAAAGAATTGCTAACAAACTGCCTGCATTTAATGCGGATACGCCGCTGGATATGGTCAAAAATCCAACTCCCACAAAGGCAATCAAAGCACAATATATTGTTTTTTTCTGTGGAAAAGTCCGTGTCAACACCGCCATATACAAAGGAACAATTACGATTGCTGAGTTTTCAATAAAAGAGCAGGTCCCAGCATCAATCAAGCGGAGACTATACATTTCCACTACCATATTTATCGTATAGCCCAGACCAAGCAACATTCCTTTAAATAAGGTCTTCTTATCTAACACAAGCAGTTTTTTATGAAATATAACTGCCAGGATTACAAATGCCAGCGTAAATCTGACCGCGAGGACATTCATTGGTTCTAACCCATCCATCAACCACTTTGAAAAAATAAAAGAACTTCCTCTCGCAACCATAATAGAAGCCATGAGAATCATGGCTCCTTTTTTGTCCAAATGCCAGTTGGCAAAGCCCGCCTGCATCTGATTAATATTTCGTTTCTTATTCATCTTCTTCTGCAATCCTGCAAATAATATCCACGCAGGTATCAATTCCTAATGTTGAACTCTTTAATGTCAAATCATAGTAATCCGCATGACCAAATTCTGTATTGGTATAATACGTGCAATACTTTCTTCTGGTTTTATCAACGGATTTCATTTCTTCCAAAATCTTGCTTTCTGAATAATCCGGCATTTTGCCTTTCAGATTCTGAAGACGGAAATACTGGGATGCTGCAACAAATACATGAAGGGAATGATCAAATTCCTTTAACACTACATTTGCATTACGTCCAACAATCACACAGTTTCCTTTTTCTCCGGCTTTTAAAATAGCCTCTCTTTGAGCAGCAAAAAGACGTTCATTCAAGGGTTTGTTATAAAAATCAAATAAGCTCTGACCAAATCCAAAATCAAAAGGCACCTTCTCATCATACATTCTGAAATCAGACGCTGTCAGATTTGAAGATTCCATTGCTGAACGGATAATCATATCCTTATCCAAATAATAGTAACCAAGTCTCTCGGCTACAGCCTTTCCAATCTGTCCGCCGCCGGCGCCAAACTCTCTACTGATTGTAATAATCTTTTTCATAGCAGCCTCCTACAATACTTTATTTAAGAAATCAATTGTTCTAGGCTCCTTCGGATTCAGAAGGACTTCCTGTGGAGTACCCTCTTCTACTACATAACCAGCATCCATGAAAATCACACGGTCAGCCACTTCTCTGGCAAATCCCATTTCATGTGTAACAATAACCATGGTCATACCATCTGCCGCCAAATCCTTCATAACCTGAAGAACTTCTCCAACCATTTCCGGGTCTAAAGCAGATGTTGGTTCGTCAAAAAGCATAATATTTGGCTGCATGCAAAGCGCTCTTGCAATTGCAACACGCTGTTTCTGTCCACCAGAAAGCTGACTTGGATAGCTTTCTGCTTTTTCTTCCAAACCAACCTTTTTTAACATTTCCAAAGCACGCTGCTTTGCTTCCTCTTTGGAACACTTTTTAAGTTGTGTTGGTGCAAGCATTAAGTTATCAATTATATTCAGATTGTTAAAAAGGTTAAAGTGCTGGAATACCATTCCGATATTCTCACGAACTTTATTGATATTAATTTTTTTCTTTGTAATATCTACATCTTCTATTAAGATAGAACCGCCGCTCACTTCTTCCAAACGATTTAAGCATCGAAGGAAAGTGGATTTACCGGAACCGGAAGGACCGATTACAACTACAACTTCACCTTCATAGATGTCCGTTGATATGTCCTTTAACACCTCTAGGCTGCCAAAACTTTTTTTCAAATGGTCAACATGAATCTTTACTTTTCTATTCTTAGCGTCCAACATTTAATCTCCTTTCCACAACCTTCGCACATCTTGAAAGGATTGTAATTACAATAAGATACATAATACCAACAATTGCCCATGTCTGGAATGCCATAAAGGTATTTGCCTGCACGTTTTTCGCCGTATTAACAAGTTCCGGGAAACCGATAACGGACAAAATGGATGTATCCTTTAATGTAATAATAAACTGATTAATAAAGGTAGGGATCATAGTTCGGATTGCCTGAGGAAGAACTACTTTTCTCATGGACATTCCATAGGAAAGTCCAAGTGAACGAGCAGCTTCCATCTGTCCAACATCAACGGACTGAATACCAGCACGGATAATTTCCGCCATATATGCACCACAGTTTAAGGCAAGACAAATCGTACCTGCCTGCAAAGCTGTAAGAGTCATATTAGATGCTCCAATAATGGTATTAAAGAAATAAGGAACACCAAAATATACGAAGAATGCCAATACAATCATTGGTACACCTCGAACGATATCTACAAAAATTTGCGCAATGATATTACAAGCTCTGTTTTTGATTACACCAAGTAAACCAAAAATCAGACCAATGATACACGCAAAAAACAAACCAAGCAGTGCTAATAATAAGGTTCTTCCCATAGCGGTAAGAAGCATTCCGCCATAAACTGTCAAAATTTTTATCATAGCCTTTTCCTTTCCATACATTTTTCAAAAAAGAGAGATTACTATTTTAGAGCGTTTTACTTTGATAAGATACTCTTATCAAAGTAAAAGCCAAGCGGGCAAGTAAATCCCGCCTGGCTCACAAATCAATGACTATTCACCAAGATACTTAGCAATGATTTCGTCATATGTTCCGTTAGCCTTGATGTTTGCAAGACCTGCATTGAACATATCTACTAATTCCTGATTGTCTGCATTAAAGATAGCGAAACCATACTGTGCAGGTTCATTACCTGTACCATCTACAAGTTTCATAGAAAGACCGCCGTCTTTGATGTTTGCTGCCATAATTGGTCTGTCATCAAATACTGCTGCAACCTGACCACCTACAACTGCCTGATACATAGTTGGTGAATCTTCAAAATAAGTAACTGTGAAATCATATTCACCTGCAAGGCTTTCTGCGTAAGAAGCACTCATAGTTCCAGTCTTAACTGCAACAGACTGTCCTGCTAAATCAGCAAAACCTGCAATAGTAGAAGATGATTCTACAGCCATACACTGATCTGCATCATAGTATCCGTCAGAGAAAATCCATCCAGACTCTTTACGTTCGTCTGTAATAGATGCACCTGCGATCATACCATCAGCCTGACCAGCCTGACATGCTGCGATAGAAGCATCCCAGCCAAGTGACTGAAGTTCGTAATCAAATCCCTGATCTTCTGCAATTGCTGCAAGAATATCTACATCGATACCTACAAAATTACCAGCGTCATCTGTGTATTCGAAAGGTTTGAAAGATGTATCTGTTGCGATAATCCATTTTTTACCAGATGCGTCTGTAGCTGCTGCATCAGAGTTTCCACAACCAGCAAGACCTAATGCCATTACTGCTGCTAAAACTAATGCTAAAGTTTTCTTCTTCATAATAGTGTCTCCTTTTTTGATCTTTTATTTATCAACAGCTTAAGCTGCGACAATCATTATCCAGCGTAACTTACTACACAACTTTGTGTCAACCCTTGCATGCATTCACAAAAGCCTGCACAATCTTTATACTGTCATCGCTTACCTCATAAGAAAATTCCGGATGCCACTGAACGCCTACCATGAATTTCTTATTTTTTACAGAAGCTGCTTCAACAAGCCCATCTTCTGAAACTGCCATTATCTCTAGTGAATCAGCAAGTGTCTTTACCGCCTGATGGTGATAACTGTTCACCTCATGAACCCCCACTCCAATGATATCTGCCAGCATGGAATCTTCTAGCACATCCACCCTATGGGCAGTTCTGTCATATGGCGGTGTCATATGATGTTCCACTTTACATTCATATTCTGTGGGCAGATCCTGATACAATTCTCCACCCAAATAAGCATTCATAAACTGAATCCCCCGGCAAATTCCCAATACCGGCTTATCTGCTTTTAATGCCATATCGAAAAGAACACTTTCCATATCATCCCTTGCCTTACAAGGAATACCACATTCCTTTGATGCCTCTTTTCCATATATATATGGTCCTACATCATGACCACCTGTCAAAAGAAGCCCATCGCACATGTGGAAAGCCTGCGCTAAAACTTCCTTATCCGATGTTAAGGGAAGCATAATGGGAAGAGCACCACACTTTTCCAGTACCTTCATATATCCCGGAAGCATCCAGTAACTTTCTTTCTCATCATCATATAAAGGGATCAATCCAATTACCGGATTCATGAATGGTTCCTCCATCAAAGTACAATAGAAATGGCGTCTGCCAAAAAGGCAGGCGCCTCCGTCCTTTTCATGCGTCATATTATACATTTTTTCTGTAAAAAATACAACTATTTTTTCTGAATATCACGCTTCCAACAAGAAAAGCAGCTCTATTTGCGTAACGCATCATATACTCTTAAGATTTCTCCTACACTCCATGCCTGGGCAAAACAACCTTTTGAAGATACAGGATTTGCACCATCATAAATTTCAGGTAATTGTCCTACACAACCTTCTCTTAACGCTGGTTCTAACAAAGCAAGCTTCTCTGTCACATATGCTTTTGCCTCTTCCGAATATGCATTGACCTTTAAATAGGCAAGATAATAGGCTCCCATTGGGAATGTCCAAACTGTCCCCTGATGATATGCCAGATCACGGTCTAACTGTGCACCACCATAAAATGAACGGAATTCTTTATCTTCCGGCGATAAAGTACGCAGTCCGTAAGGTGTATACAAATGGCAAAACACGGTTTCAACTACTTGTTTTTCTTTTTCTGCTGATAAAACAGAAAATGGCTGGGATACAGCCCATATCTGATTGCAGCGGATTTGTTCATCTGCCCTCGTACCAGAAATCACATCTTTTAAGCACTTCTTTTCTGCATTCCAAAATTTTTCTTCGAATGATTTTTTCACCTTTGCAGCCAAAGAAGCGTAATCAAAATCATCCTCTATAGATACTGACTCTGATAACTGTCCATTCTTTTCCTGATTGCTTCCTAATCGTTTCTGCCACTCATCCATCATACAAAGAGCATTATACCAGTAAGCATTGATTTCTACCGGCTTACCATGGCGCGGTGTCGGCAAAATATTTTCCACACGCACATCCATCCAGGTAACCTGATCGTATCCACTTCCTGCTATAATCAGTCCATCTTCATCCATATGGATATTAAAATCCGTTCCCATTTGATACCAATGGATGATCTCTTTCATAACTGGATATGCTTTTTTTACAAACTCACTGTCCTTTGTCTTCTGCTCATATTCATAAACTGCTAAAATAAATAAGAGTGCTGCGTCCACCGTATTGTACCATGGTTTTTGGGTTCCTTCCGGGAAAAGATTCGGCATAAGTCCATTTCTGCAATACTGCATAAAGGTTTCAAAAATAGCAGCTGCCGTATCAAACTGCCTCGTTGCCAGACAACATCCAGGCAAAGAGATCATCGTATCACGTCCCCAATCTTCAAAAAATGGGAAGCCGGCAAGAATCGTCTGCTTACCAGTAGATACTCTGTCTGAAATGTACTGATTGGCACTGACCGCCAACTGGCTCGGAAGTGCCTCTGTAAAAGCCGCCTTTTCTTTTAATGCTTTACGGTAAGCACTTACTTGCTCTTTTATAGCACTGACAGTTGGTAATTCTTTTTCCATAGAAAAATTTTTCTCATCCGCGGCTGCATTCCTACCATCAACTGCATACACCAATTCCAATGTCTTACAACATCCCGGTTCCACATTAAAAGAAACCTCATGGTTAACAGCCGTTCTGCCCAGAGGCATTTTCCCATCCTCTACATCCGCAGAATAATAAAGCGTATCGCAGAACACCTTTCCCACCTCATGACAGTCACCATTTGTCTTTGCATACAGTCTCTGTCCATTTGAAGAAATACAATAGAAGTTTTGACTTTCTCCTATGTCTTTTTGATTCTTGTCTGCACTTGCCCCATGGCCTTTTTGTGCTTCAAAAACAAATTCCTGTTCTATTGGAAGTCTTCCACCCTTTGGCATAAACTGCAAATGTGGACGTACCTTTAAAGTTACCGCTTCTTCTGAACGGTTACGGATTTCATAAGAAATACCGACTGTATTTTTTCCCTGCATTAAAACAATGGTTTTAACCACTTCCACTCCCGGAAGCAGATATGTCCAAACAGGATAATCTTCAAAAGAAAAACCGCTTTGATATAAATAACCTTTTTCTCTATTTTCATGAAGTTGGAAATCCTGACTGGATAAAGTGTAATACTGATCTCCCACCGTCATATGCTCTTCCAGTCTGTGAATCATATTATAACGGTTGTTCGGTGAATGTATACACGCCATTAAAACTGCCTGATCATTTCTGTTACAAGAGCCAATAAGGCTGAGAGATGAAAATCCTCCCAGCCCATTGCTCATTAAATAACAGTTCTCTTCACCACGTTCAAATGTTTTCCAATCGTTTTTACCATATCGAAATCTCATGATGCGACTGCTCTCTTTCTGTTATTCTTTTATTTTTATACCTAATATCATACCAGAAGACGGCTGTATAGCAACCATATTCTCCCCATATATCACGGCTGGTTTACAGCAATCTGTTTCTTTCTCATCTGCCAGAACAAACCATTCACCTTCTGGCACCGGTACATATTCTGTTTCTTTTGAAGCATTAAATGCAACGAATAGTTCCTCCCACTGGCTTGTATTCGCTTCATTCTTACTTCTGTTATCTACTACAAAGGATACCACACCTTCTTTATGTACTTCTTCCTTATAAATTCGAATATAAGCAGATGATGATTTATCATATAATCCCGGCATCTTCTTACGTAAACGGATTAAACCTTTATAATAGGATACCAAATCTTCAAATTCTACTGTCTGCTTCCAGCGCAGCATATTGATTTTCGGATCAGAACGGTAACTGTTTTCATCTCCCAGTTTCGTACGTCCAAACTCTTCCCCTGACTGGAAAAATACATATCCCTGATAAGCGAAATACATAAGTGCTGATAATTTATTTGCCGCTAATATGTCATCATGTTTCTTAGTAAAGATCTGCGGTTTATCGAAAATCTTATTTCCTTCTTTGTCTACGCTATAGACATCGTTATCATCCTTCATGGAAATCACTAATTTATCCCATAAAGTAAAATTATCATGAGCAGATACATAACTTATAATCTGCGAACAGCTCTTTGGAATGATAGAACTGCCTCCTTTTCGCCATGCAGAAGCCGCAAAAAGTGCTTTCTGTTCTAAATTCTTTGCTCCATTCACAAATCCCGGTTCTTTTGCATAAAACACATGACCTTTTACCACATCACGGATATCATCACTGAATACCGCCACATTTTCATCGAGATATTCAATATTATCCTTTAATGCAGGAAGTGTTCCTTCTTCCATCGGAGAATCATCCGCTCTCCAAGGCTCCCCATATAATAAGATCTCACCCTTTCCAAATTCCGCATCCATTTCCCTGCGGATACGGTTCATCAGTTCCACTGTTAAAAGTCCCATCAGATCAAAACGGAATCCATCAATATGATATTCCTTTGCCCAATACATAACGGAATCAGCAATATAATTGTCTACCATAGCTCTTCCCACTGCCATATCACTTCCACAGGCAGAACCATTGGCCAGCGTCCCATCTTCCCATCTGCGGCAGTAATAGCCGGGAACCGTTCTCTCCAGCCACGAATCTTCTGAATAGGTATGGTTATAAACCACGTCCATAACAACACGGATTCCGGCTTTATGAAGTGCCTGAATCATTTCCTTACATTCACGGACTCTGACCGTTCCGTCAAATGGATTGGTTGCAAATGATCCTTCCGGAACATTGTAGTTTAGTGGATCATATCCCCAGTTAAACTGCTCATCACTACCACTCTCATCCAATGCAGCAAAATCATAAAAAGGTAAGAGATGTACATGCGTAACACCCAGTTCCTGTAAATAGGCAACTCCCGTCAGTATTTCCGTATCCGTCTTTTCTACTGTAAATGCCTTAAATTTACCACGGTATTCCTGTGGAATTCCACTATCCGGGTCATGTGAAAAGTCTTTTACATGCAGTTCATAAATAATCTGCTCGTTCTGAAGAGCCGGAGCCTTATCAGCCTCAAAGCCATCCGGGTCTGTACGACGAAGATTCGTAACCATACTACGAAGCCCATTACAACCACAACTGACTGCATATGGGTCTGCCGTAACAATCTTCTCATCTCCACGAATGATTTCATAATCGTAATACAGACCATGAAGATCGCCGGAAATCTTTTTTCTCCAAATACCCTTTTCTTCCGGCAGCATCTCCATCATTTCTTTACAGTCTTTTTCTTCTGCATTTCCACTTACATACAATCTCAGTGTCACTTTGTCTGCTAAAGGACTCCATAAAGTAAATACAGTTCCCTCTTGACTGCAGAATGCGCCCAGATCCTTCCCATCGTATCTGAACTCATTATCAAATTCTTTGCTGTAAGTAATTCTATTTTCAGCCTTCACGCATTTTCTCCCCTGATTCATTTTTGTATAATAAAATTATACATGAAAAATGGCTCAATAGAGCCACTTTTTCAGACATAAGACATAGTATTTCTTAGGCTGTGTTTTCACGAATTCATTCGTGTTACAGCCTTAGAAATACTTCTTATGCCAATAAGCTGACGTCTGTCAGCGTTTGGTTTTATCCTTTTACGGAACCACCCATACTTTCTACATAACATTTCTGGGTTAACAAGAACAAGATTGCAATTGGAATAGAGATAAGTACACAACCAGCATAGAACTGGGTATAGTAATATTCTACATATTCCTTCTCTAACATTGTCCAAAGACCAATCGCAATGGTGTAATGCTCAATATCGTTACCAAGGATAACCTTTGCAAAAATATAGTCAACCCAAGGTCCCATAAATGCAGTCAACAATGTATACGTAATGATTGGTTTTGATAATGGCACCGTTACATGCCAGAATGTATCCCATTTTGTAGCACCGTCAATTTCAGCAGCCTCATCCAAACTCTTAGGAATCAAATCAAAGAAACCTTTCGCAATATAGAAGCCCAGTCCGGCACCACCGGAATATACCAACACTAATGCAATCTGCTTTAATAAACCTGTCTCTAAGAAACCAAGTCCTTTTAAAATGTAATATACTGCGATCATGGACATGAATCCAGGGAACATACCAAGGATTAATGCCACATTCATAAGTGGTTTACGCATTTTGAAGCGTAAACGGCTCATTACATAAGCTACGCTCAATGTTAAGAAAGCAGTAATTACCATAGAAAAGCATGCAATAATAAAGGTATTCATAAACCATTTCTCAAAGTTAATTACGCTGTTTCCATCAAATAAATTAATGTAGTTGTCCAATGTAAAGCCTCTTGGCCAAATATAACTCTTATAGGAACCGCCTTCTTCACGGAACGATGTAAGGATAACGTAGAAGATCGGTAGTACCCAAATGATACTAAGAATTGTTAGTAACACATGGACAAGTGAAT
Organism: uncultured Lachnospiraceae bacterium; assembly: GCA_964531805.1. GTDB lineage: Bacteria > Bacillota > Clostridia > Lachnospirales > Lachnospiraceae > RGIG8767. The sequence continues at coordinate 25,445 of CAZHGE010000005.1, read as the reverse complement.
TTTTTATAAATCTTTTTGTCTTCATTATTGGAATGCCCCCTCATCTTTATACGAACCGGTTCTGCGGTATGTAAGTAAGGATACCGTAGCCAGTACAACAAAGGTTATGATACCGATAACGGCACCAAGGTTGTAATCCTTCTGTGTGATGGTAAGTCGATATAACCATGTAACAAGCAGGTCGGTCTGTCCCGCATAGTAATACTTCATGGTATCCGGTCCACCACCTGATAACAAGAAGATAACGTTAAAGTTATTGATATTTCCTGTAAAGGTTGTAATCAGGTAAGGTGTCATAACAAAGAAGATGTATGGCAGTGTAATCTTACGGAAAATCGTAACAGCACCTGCTCCATCAATTCTTGCCGCTTCATACAATTCACCTGGAATATTCTGTAAAATACCCGTTGTCTGTAAAAGTGTATATGGTACACCAATCCAGATATTAATACAAATAATCGTAATCTTCGCAATAGTCGGATCTGTAAAAAATGGAACCGCTTCTGTTGGTCCAATTACGCCAATGGTTCTTAAAATAACATTGATTGGACCATTGGTATTAAAAATGGTTCTCATACTTAATAAAGAAACAAACTGTGGCACAGCGATTGATAAAATAAACATAAAACGCCATAAGCCTTTGCATCTGGTTTCTTTTCTATTAATAATAAGAGCAAGAATAAGACCTAATAAGAAACATGTAATGGTTGCAAAAACAGCCCATGTTAATGTCCAGGCAAGTACCGGCCAGAAAGTAGCAGATAACTTTCCGCCCTGTGCAAATAATGCTGCAAAATTATCAAGTCCAACCCAGTCAAATAAATTTCCAGGTGGCTGATGTTCATGATCGTAACTGGTAAATGCAATTAAAATCATATATACCAGTGGAACAATCGTAAATACTAAAACACCGACAATCGGAAATGCAAGCATTAATTTATGTAAATTCCCCTGCTTAAGGGAATAAATGTCGTCTTTTAGTTTTGGAACCGGCATGCCAAGTTCTTTTCTAAGTTGTGTGCAGTATGCACTCTTTCCAGCCGATACCAATAAGAAAATGAATGCTGCTGTAAGGAAAAAGGTAATTACACCGTACAACAGACAAAGCATGGAGTTATCTCCTGCCACATACTCATAAATTCCTAATTGTTCATTATATACTTCACCCTGCTCGTTTACACCAAGGGTAATAAAGTTCTGAATGGATGTAAATCCAAAACTAATCATATAGTAAATATATGCTATTTCCAATGCTAAAAAAGCAAGACCTTTTGCGATCTGCTTATTTAAAATATTTCCTAATCCACAGATAATAAAAGATAATTTTGTAACGATATTTCCTCTCACAAGGGCATCCATTACGGTAGCATCGGAAGGTTTTCTAACAATATTCTGTTCTTTCTTTCTAAAGACTCCCATAGAAGGCCTCCTAAATATATGCTCGGATCATTCTTATTGTAAAAACAGGGATACCAGTTTCGGCATCCCTGTTAAATTTCATAACAAGAGAAAATGTATATTTTTAAAAATATATGTTTTCTGTCATTTCCCCAAATTATTCAGTAGTCATAGCTGTAACGAAAGCGTCCATTTTTTCCTGAACGTTATCTTTATTTAATTCACCACTTCTGATTTCTGTTGGGATTGTGTTAGCATAGTTCCAGTATTTAGCAGAGAATTCTGCAGATACAGGCTGCATAACACTTGCATTGTTAGCTTCGTTTACGATAACTGTTGCAAGAGGATCTGCCTTAACAGCATCACTGTTACCAGCGTTGATGTTTGCAGGAATCTGTGCAGAAAGTTCATAACGAAGTACCTGGTTTTCTTCATTTCCTAAGAATGTAGCAAATGCTACTGCTGCAGCTGTGTTCTGAGAAGCTGCGTTAACACCGATACATTTTGAACCATAGAAACCTAATAACTGTGTATCTGTTCCATTGTAGTTAAATGTAGGAATTACAGCTAAACCAAGGTCATCACCTAAAGCATCTTTGTAAAGATCATAGTTCCAAGCACCGTCAAACCAAGCACCTAATCTGTGGTCTGCAATTAATTCTGAAACAGAGATTTCTCCGTCGTATGCACATTTAGGATTGTTGATTAAGTCGATTAAGTAATTTGTAACAGCAATACCTGTTTCGTTGTTCCAGTCACAACCAGCTGCTACATCAGTACCATCTGTACCGAATACGCTTAAGCCAGCGCCGTAGTAGTAAGCACCAAGTTTCCAACCACCTGCTGATTCAAAGTAGAAGTTGTAAACGTTTTCTGCTGTTTCTTTTGCCATGATACCTTCTAATGTAGCAACATCTGCTTCATCTAAAAGACTCTTATCATAGAACATGAAGAATGTGTTATGTGTAAAAGGAATACCATAAACAGCATCGCCAATCTTAGCTGTTGCAGCAACGCTAGGAGCGATTTCATTGTTTACCATAGCTTCTGCATCTCCACCAAGTCTTGCAATAGCACCAGCGTCAACAAGTGACTGTAACTGGTCATTTGCAAAGAAGAATACGTCAGCTGCTGCTTCAACGTCTTTTAATACTTCGTCTTTTGCTTTGTCTTCACCAACGATTTCTGTTGTCCATGTGATGTTCCATTCTGGATGAGCTGCTGCAAAAGCTGCCTGCTGCTGTTCCATAATTCCTGTGTCTACCTGGTTCTGTGGGCACCATACTTTAAGAGCAACGTCTGTTACTTCTGCTGGTGCTGCAGCTTCTTCTGCTGCTTCTGTTTCTGCTACTGCAGCTTCTGTTGCTGGTGTAGCTGTTTCAGCTGTGCTGCTACCGCATCCTGCAAGTAAAGAAACTGACATTGCAGCTGCAAGTGCACATACTAATAACTTTTTCATTTTTTTACCTCCTAATATTTGCGAAACTCGTTTCGCCTTGTTTTTGCAAGTCAAAGATTATCATAGATTCTCCTGCTCGTCAACGCCTCTTTTTTGCTATTTTGCACACATTTTACAGTTGTTTTTCTTTTTTTTGTGCACATTGCACACACTCCCGAATCTTTCTAAACTTCTGTTTTCGAAACTTTTTAGATGGTAGTTTCGTTGCGCACAGTTGCAGAAAACGTTTTCTTTCAAGGCTTTCAAGACCTAAGACTCTTTTTATCAAAAAAAGAAGTTTAGTTCTTTGTCTTGTGTTTCGTTCCACTTCTTGATAAAATCTAGTTGGAAAAATATTTTTTTACGAAATTTTTCACAAAAATTTTATATATATCGGAGGATTACATGGCTACTACGATTAGTGATATTGCAGCTCGCCTGGGAATCTCAAAAAGTACCGTATCGAAAGGACTTAACAATGCCACAGATATCAGTGCTGAAACCAAACAGTTGATCCTGCAGACTGCCGCAGAAATGGGCTATATCAATAAAAGAGTCCGCACCAATGCTAAAATCTGTATTCTAATAGAAAATATAGATTATCATACTCCTAATCAATTTGGTTATGACATTATCCTGGGATTCCAGCAAATGGCAGAGATGGAAGGATGGACCGTAGACATCATACCAGTTACTCCCGATTTCCAACGTCTTACTCCATACGATGTATTTATGATACAGGAAGGGTATCAGGCATCATTTGTGTTAGGTTTTTCTTTATTAGATCCCTGGATTGAAGAATTCCGCACTTCACACTTTCCAACAGTTTTATATGACAACTATGTAAAAGGCAATCCGAATATTGCTTCCGTAGGATGTGACAGTTCTGAAGGATTTGAGCATGCAGTAAAACATCTGGTCAAACTAGGTCATAAAAAGATTGGTCTCATCTCAGGCCCATTGGATTCCTATATATTAAAAGCCAGATATCAGGCGTATCTGGCTGCTTTGGAAAAATATGGATTAGAAATTAATGAAGATTTCATTGGTTTAGGATATTATGTTTCCGAATCAACCAGAACCTACATTCCAAAATTAATTGAGCAGGGTGTTACAGCTATCCTATGCTCTCATGATATCCGGGCTATTTCTGCTATTACAGAATGTATCGACAGAGATTTGCGTGTTCCGGAAGATATCAGCATTGTAGGTTTTGATGATCTTCCCATCGCAGCATTTAGTGAACCGCCCCTTACTACGGTCCGCCAGGATCGTATTGCACTGGGCAAATGCGGATATTACGCCATGACATCATTATTAAATCACGTACCGATCGGTTCCATCCTGTTACGTGCACCTCTTATTGTACGACAGTCTACAGGACCCGCACCGAAGGAGAAATAACACAAGAGGCATATACCCATCTTTTATGCACGCTCTCGCTCAATTATAAACGTAGCATCACTAAACTCGAAAAAACCTCGTTAAGTGATGACGTTTATAAATGGCATGCAAGATTGGGTATATGCCTCTTTTCTTAATACTTCCTTCGATTTCCACATTCTTCAAATAGAAGTTTATAGTTCTCATAACGGATAGGACTAATAGTCCCCTCTTCTACAGCCTTTTTCACCGCACAATCGGGTTCGTGGATGTGGTTACAGCCTAAGAAGCGACATTTATCCTGTAAGGGTTCAAATTCCGGATAGTACCACTTAATATCTTCTTTTTCTAAATCAAAGACAGCAAGGGAACTAAAGCCCGGAGTATCTAATATATATGAAGTATCATCTAAAGTGATTAATTCACTGTGACGGGTGGTATGCTTTCCACGCTGAATCTTTTCACTGATACTTCCTGTTTCCATCTGTACATCTGACTGCATCAAATTAATCAGAGATGATTTTCCAACACCACTTGGTCCTGCCACAGTCGTTGTTTTTCCATGCAGGCAGTCTCTTACCAATTCTATCCCTTTGTTTTGGGATGCACTGACAAAAAAAATCGTATGACCGGTATTATCATATATCGATTTTAACTGTGCTTTTTCTTCTTCTGTCACAAGATCCACTTTATTAAAGCAGATTATCGTGGGTATCTCTTTCTGCTCCATCATCAAAAGAAATCGGTCTAACAAATTAAAATTAGGTTTTGGATGATCTGCGGCAAAAATAACCAATGCCTGATCCACATTTGCTACTGCCGGACGAATCAGATCATTTTTTCTAGGAAGAATTTCTGTTATATTTCCCAGTTTTTCTTTCTCATCTAAAACAGTAATTTCGACGTCATCACCAACCAGTGGTTTTTCTTTATTTTTACGGAATACACCTTTTGCTTTGCATTCATAAATCCCATTTCCGGCTGCATGTACATAATAGAAACCGGCAATGCCTCGTATGATTTTCCCACATAACACTTTACTCTGCATGCATTATTCCTTTGCAAATTTTACCGTGCGTCTGATATTGCGGTCTTCTACCGTATCCGGTGTTACAACTGTTTCACCATTTTCATTCGTAGTAGTTGATCCGGGTATTGTAACCGGATATATGATGACGATAAAACCGTCTTCCGCACCTTTGATTCCTGACACATTAAAGGACACCGGAAAAGTAGATGTCGTTTCCCTTTTAATTTCTACCCCTTCTGCTGTAGTCAAAATAACTACTGCTTCTGTTCCTGCTACATATTGTGCATCCTCAGCAGCCGGGCTTTCAATATTTCCAATAAAACTGTATGTGGATTCACCGGTACCAATACTGATTTTATAATCTACCGCTGTACCCGGTTCCACTTCCACACCTTCTGAATAACTCTGATAGCAGACTAAATTGGTTAAAGATGGATCATCATGGGTTACCTGACTAACAGTTCCAATCTTCAGACCACTTTCTACTAAAAGAATCGTTGCATCCTCTTCACTCAAACCAATCAGGTTCGGCACTTTAATCTTGCCCACGCTGGCGCTGATGCTGACATAAAGAGTAACACTGGTTCCTCTCTCTGCCTGTGTTCCACCAGCTGGAACCTGTTTGATGATATTGCCTTTTTTGACAGTATCGGATTCACTTTCTTCTTTTACCGTCTGAAAGCCTTCTTTATTCAGAGTAGCAACTGCTTCTGCATAGGACAAGCCCGAAACATCCGGTATGGATACCAAATTTTCATTTTCTACAGTCTGCGTCGGTACTGTACTCTCAATCGGAATCTCAGTTGAAATATTCTCAATTGTAGATTCTATCACACCTTCCGGTGTAGTAGTAAACAGTCCCATCTTCCGTCCTGCTAACAAAATAACAACCAAACCAAATAAAATAGCCGCAATGATAGCCAAAATCGTGGTTACCTTATCCATTTTGGAATCATCATCGTCCTCATCCTCTTCTTCATAACGGGAAACACGTGGTTTCTCGTCAATCTTTTTAGGACGTTTTTTCTTAGGAGGCGCTGCTTTTACCATTTCCGTCTGGCTGCCGCTGTTACTGCGCACACGGATTGCTTCATCCATAGAATCCCGCTTTTTTGACTGCTTTTTGATCTGTTGCATATCCTGCTCACTGATCATACGCGTAGAAGCTTCTTCATCCGGATCAATTATTTTTACAAAATCTTCATCCGGATGCATCAACGACTTTTTCAAGTCATCAATCAATTCCGGCATGGACTGATATCTGCGGTCCGGACTCTTCTGAGTACACTTAAACACAATCTGCTCTACACTAATCGGAATCTCCGGAATATATTCTCTTGGAGAAGGCATAGGTTCCTGAATATGTTTGATTGCAATGGCAACTGTCGTTTCTCCGTTAAATGGAACACGGCCTGTAAGCATTTCAAACATAGTGATACCCAGCGAATAGATATCACTCTTTTCATCGGAATAGCCGCCTCGTGCCTGTTCCGGTGATGTATAATGAACAGATCCCATAACATTGGATGTAATGGTATTGCTGGTAACGGCTTTGGCAATACCAAAGTCTGTTACTTTTACCTTACCATCTTTACTGATCATAATATTCTGAGGTTTGATATCTCTGTGGATAATGCGGTTTCTATGAGCCGCTTCAATACCCATGGATACCTGTATCGCAATACTAATCGCCTCTTTTACAGAAAGGCGCGCTTTTTTTTCAATATACTGTTTTAAGGTGATTCCTTCTACCAGTTCCATAACAATGTACTGGGTACCACCCTCTTCTCCAACATCGTATACGTTTACAATGTTAGGATGCATCATACCTGCTGCCGCCTGTGCTTCTGTCCTGAATTTGGAAACAAAATTAGCATTTTCTGAAAATTCCTGCTTCAAAACCTTTACTGCTACAAAACGGTTTAACTTATGACATTTAGCTTTATATACATCCGACATTCCGCCGGTACCAATTTTTTCAAGGATCTCGTAACGATCTCCTACCATCATTCCGATCTTAATCATTTATTCACCTCGTTTGCGAACGGTTCAATCAATATCACGGCTATATTATCCTTGCCGCCGTTATTATTTGCTGTCGCCACCAATGCTTCTGCTTTTTCCACAATATCACGCTGTCCCTGCAGAATCATACGGATTTCTTCATCTTCTATCATGTTCGTAAGTCCATCCGAACACAGCAAAACAAAATCGCCCTTTTCCAGTTTTACCTGAAAAAAGTCAATTTCCAATTCATCCTCAGCACCAATTGCTCTTGTAATAATATTTTTCTTTGGATGACTGCGGGCCTGTTCCCTTCTGATGCCACCCATACGAACCATTTCCTCTACTAAGGAATGGTCTTCGGTAATCTGTTTGATTTCCTGATTGATTACATATAACCGGCTGTCGCCTACATTGGCAACACACATTTCACCATCACGGATTGTTGCTGCCACCACAGTAGTTCCCATACCGTTTAAGCCTGCACTCTCCTGACTTTTTTGGCGGATATGGGTATTGGCTCTTTTGATTGCCTTTTCCAACACTTTGACCGGAGATGCATCTTTTGATTTTTCAATCTCTTCCACAATGGTCTCCACTGTATATTTAGACGCATAATCACCTGCATTATGTCCACCCATTCCGTCTGCTACGATAAACAGATTGGCAAGCTTCCCTACCGGGATTTCAGATGTAAATACATAATCCTGATTCAGTTTTCGTTCTTTACCGACATCTGTAATTGAAAATGTCTTTAACATGGTGTCTCCTTTTTATCTTCGGCATTTGTCATAACTCTTCGCCGAAGCTGGCCGCAGGCTCCGTCAATATCCCGGCCCATTTCCCTTCTAATAGTAACATTAATTCCGTTTTTTTCAAGTTTATTTTTGAATGCAAGGATTTCCTGCCTGCTTCCTCTTTGGTAATCCCTCTCTTTAATCGGATTAACCGGAATCAGATTTACATGCCCTGCATACTTCCCTGCAATGGCAATCAATTCCTTTGCATCCTCCTGGGTATCATTCACACCGCCTACCAGACTATACTCAAAGGTTACCCTTCTTCCTGTCTGCTTATGATAATATCCACATGCCTCCAACACTTCACTTAAAGCATATGTATTTGCTATAGGCATTAATGCCCTTCTTTTTTCATCCGTTGTCGCATGAAGCGACAATGCCAGTGTAATCTGTAATTTTTCTTCTGCCAAGCGTTTAATCTGCGGTACCAAACCACATGTCGAAACCGTAATATTCCGCTGACTGATATGCAGCCCGTCTTCGTTTGTAAGAAGCTTTACAAAACGGACAAAATTCTCGTAATTATCAAGTGGCTCACCTGTTCCCATAACCACCACATTGGAAACCCGTTCGCCTGTGTCTCTTGTAATGGCATAAATCTGTTCTAACATTTCCGATGGTAACAGATTTCTCTCCCATCCATCCAATGTAGAAGCACAAAAACGACATCCCATTTTGCATCCCACCTGGGAAGAAATACAGACACTGTTTCCATGCTGATAACGCATAAAAACACTTTCCACCAAATTTCCATCCGAAAGTGCAAATAAATACTTTCTTGTTCCATCCAAAGCAGATTCCTGCATACGCACCTTCTGTAAGCAGGTATATTCATAACGGTCTGCCAACTGACTGCGCAGATCCTTGGAGAGATTCGTCATCTCATCAAAATCTGCTGCCAATTTCTGATGCATCCATTGATACACCTGACCAGCACGAAATTTCTGCATACCGCATTGTTCAAATTCTTCTTTTAGTTCTTCCAATGTCATGGATTTAATATCCATTCTTATGCCCTCACTAGTTTTGCCATGAAAAATCCATCCGATTTTTCTCCCGGTATCAGCGTCAGATACCCTTTTTTCGTATCTTCATTATGAAGATTTTCACACAAATAGGGTTCAAGACTTTCCAATGCAAAATGATATTTTTCCACTAAATATTGTACCATCTGTTCATTTTCTTCTTTTCGCAGTGTACAGGTACTGTAAATCAAGGTTCCCCCCGGCTTTACATATTCCCACACCGTATCAGCAATCTCCTTTTGCAAAACAGATAGTTCTGCAAAAGATTCCTGCGATAAACGATAACGAATCTCTGGTTTTCTTCCCATAACTCCGAGTCCTGAGCATGGAATATCCAGCAAAACCACATCCGCTTTTTCTATTACATCCGTATCTTTCATGCGGCCATCCCACACTTTTACGCTCAGATTAGCTGCCTTCATACGTTCTTTATTTTCTAAAATAAGTGCTGTCTTCTGCTCGGTCACATCTCTGGCATCCACCATACCCGTACCATTTAATTTATCACAGGCATGAAGCGCCTTGCCCCCCGGTGCACTACAGACATCAATTACATAATTTCCATCTCTAATCCCTGCAATTTCACAAATCAGCATACTACTGATATCCTGCACTGTATAATACCCATTTGCAAAATTAGGGTCATCCCTTAAGTTTCCTGTCTGGGATAATTCATATGCATAGGAAAGCCATGGATGCTGTTTTACCTGTACTCCTGACTTTTCCCAGTTCTCAAAGACAGTCTTTTTCTGCTCTACATTCAACTGTTCCGATAGTCTTACACAGACCGGACGTTCCACCAGATAGCCTTTTAAAATTTCTTCTGCCATCTGTTCCCCATACTGGGACAGCAAAAGTTCTACCATAGGCTCCGGCATAGAGTATAAAACCGACAGTGTCTTTATTGGCTCTTTTTCCTTATCAGGCCATGCAATTGTCTCTTTTCCACGTGACACATTACGCAGTACTCCATTTACAAAACCCTTTAACGTACCAAACCCTCTTTTTCCAGCCAGTTTTACCGCCTCATTACAAACCGCAGAATCCGGCACTTTATCCAAATACAAAATCTGGTAAACACTGGTACGCATCAAACTGCGGATAAAGGGTTTCATTTTATTTACCGGTACTTTGGAAAATTGATTTAATACATAATCAATCGTAATCATCCTTTCAATAGTACCTTCTGTTACCTTTTTTAAAAATGCCCTGTCATGCACAGGCAGATACGCATATTTATCTAATACATTCTTGATGAGAATATGACTGTATTCTTTTCCGGCAGAAATTTCTTTAACCATTTCTACCGCCAGTTCTCTAATGTTTTCTTTCTTTTCCACATTATTCTCCTGTTTATGGTTCTTTCATGCCTTTTACCTAACATCAATCATCGCTTCTTCTTCCGAATAACAATACCAAACGAAGCAGCTGTAAAATAGATGCTGCTGCCGCTGCTACATAGGTCATGGCCGCTGCAGAAAGAACCTTTTTGGTATAGACTACTTCTCCGCTTCCCAAAATACCATACTGCTCCACAGCTTCCAATGCTCTGGAAGAAGCATTAAACTCTACAGGCAGTGTCACAAGCTGGAATAATACAGCAAGGGAAAATACCCAGATACCAATATTAATCAGCAGGGAATTACTTCCTAAAATCACGCCTAAAAGAATAATCGGAATCCCCAGTCTTGAACCAATATTAGCCGCTGGCACAATAACTGTACGCAGTTTCAAAGGTCCATATTCTTCTTTATGCTGCAGAGCATGTCCACATTCATGTGCTGCTACACCAATAGCCGCAACCGATGTAGACGAATAAGTTGCATCGGATAAACGCAGCATTTTAGCACGTGGATCATAATGATCTGTCAGGTTACCGCTTACATGTTCAATCCCCACATCATAAATACCATTCTGATGTAAAATCCGTTCCGCAGCTTCTGCTCCTGTCATACCACTGGCACTGCGAATCTTTTTGTACTTATTAAAAGTAGAATTTACCCTTGCCGATGCCAACAGGGAAAGAATAGCTCCAATCAGAACTAAAATATACGTCCAGTCGAATCCATAATAAAAACCATAGTATCCCATAATATCCTCCTCTTCACACTCATTCCTGAGCCACTATCTGACATTTTCTAACTAGGAAAAACCATTCCTTTTTCCATTGGATACCCCAGTAAAAATGCAGATACTTCCATACGTTTTTTTCCTTCTAACTGTACTTCCTTCACGCGAAGACAGCCTTTACCGGTTACGATACAGAAGCTGTCCTTTGTCACTTCACTGATACTGCCATATTCACCAGCCGCATCCATTTCTACTACATCTGCATCCCAAATCTTTAAAGTTTTTCCTTTATAATAAGTATACGCACTTGGCCAGGAATTTAAGCCACGGATTTTGCGCTCCAGCACAACTGCTTCCTGGGAAAAATCAAGTTTACCCATATCCTTTGTTAACATTTTGGCATGTGTACTCTTGCTGTCATCCTGTTTTACTGGTGTCAGGCTTCCTTTTTCAATCTCCTCAAGCGTTTTTACAATCAGCTGCGCTCCACAAACTGCCAATTTATCAAACAGACTCGCGCCTGTTTCCTTGGCATCCAGTTTTACCACTTCCTGCGTTAGGATATCTCCAGTATCTACACCTTCATTCATCTGCTGAATGGTTACACCGGTTTCCTCTTCCCCATCAATCACCGCCCACTGAATAGGTGCTGCACCACGATATTTTGGAAGTAAAGACGCATGAATATTCACACATCCATATTTAGGCATATCCAAAATTTCTTTCGACAAAATCTGTCCAAAGGCCGCTACTACAAAAATGTCTGCTTCGTAGGTACGAAGCTGTTCTACTGCTTCCGGTGTCTTAATCTTCTGTGGCTGGAATACAGGAAGTCCATGAGCTAATGCACACGCTTTTACCGCTGAAATCTGCATTTCCTTACCTCTTCCCTTCGGTTTATCCGGCTGTGTGATAACCGCTGTCACTTCATGCCCTGCCTTGATAATCTCTTCTAATGCTCCCACTGCAAAATCAGGGGTTCCCATAAATACAACTTTCACCTGCTGCATCCTTTCTATTCAAAATCATCCAATTCATCCGGTTCTACATCCACCAGTGGTCCTTCTACCTTTTCCGTGTAAAGATGACCATCTAAATGATCCAATTCATGACAGATAGCACGTGCCATTAACTCGGTTCCTTCAATGGTAAATTCTTCCATATCTTCATTGTAAGCCACTGCTTTTACATAATTAGGACGTGTTACCATACCTGATTTCCCCGGAACACTTAAACACCCTTCATATCCAGTCTGCTCACCACTTGTTTCAATAATACGTGGATTAATCATTAAAATCGGATCTTCCCCTGTCGTATCAATCACAACAATACGTTTTAAGATACCAACCTGTGGTGCTGCAAGACCAACGCCATTTGTTTCATACATGGTCTCAAACATATCATCAATCAATTCCAAGGTTCTTTCCGTTACTTCTCTTACTTCCTTACATGTTTTGTTTAAAATTGGATCTCCAATCTCCCTGACTTCTCTTACTGCCATCTTTCTTCCTCTCATTCTGCCATTTATGACGATTTATTAAAATGGATTTATCGGGTCAAAATCAAACATTACATTCATTTGATTCCCTTTGTGTATTTCAATCTCTGTTTCCAGTATATCCTTTATTTTGATCAAAACTGTTTCCTTTGATGATTTGATCATAAAGACCTGTCTGTATAGATCGTTTATCTTTCGTATTCCTGCTGGTGCCGGTCCTACTAATATAATTTCCGGCTCCGTTTCCTTTGCCTTTAAAGCCAACTGCTCTGCAAAGCTTTCTGCTACCTCTTCTGATTTGGAATAAACCATCACCGCCAGAATATGGCACACAGGCGGATAGGACAATAACTGTCTGTATAAGATCTCTTCTTCATAAAAATGTTCATAATCCTGGTTTGCCGCATACGCAATACTGTAATGCTCAGGCTGATAGCTCTGTATGACAACTTCTCCTGCACTTTTTCCTCTTCCGGCTCTTCCCGCCGCCTGAGTCAAAAGAGCAAAGGTCCGCTCTCCTGCCCGGTAATCATTGGCTGCCAGTGACAAATCCGCAGCTATAATGCCCATCAAAGTTACATTGGGAAAATCATGACCTTTCACAATCATCTGTGTCCCAACCAGTACATCTGCTTCTCCCTCTTTAAAAGAAGAAAGAATTTTTTCATAACTGTCCTTGGTTTTGGTCGTATCTCCATCCATGCGAAGCACTCGTATCCCTGGAAACAACTGATATAGTTGTTCTTCAATCTGTTCTGTTCCCGCCTTAAAGCCAAGAAGATACTTAGAGGAACATTCCGGACACAAGGCCGGCTTTTTGATAGAATAACCACAATAATGGCAGACCAGTGTACCATTTTTATGTTCGGATAAGGAAATGTCACAATGCGGACACTTCATCACATGCCCACAACTCCTGCAGGAAATGAATCCTGCATATCCCCGTCTGTTTAAAAACAACATGATCTGTTCTTTCTTTTGCAGACGGTCCACAATCAAATCCTGTAATTTTCTGGAAAAAATACTGCGGTTACCTTCCTTTAATTCCTGACAAAGATCAATGGTATGTACAACGGGCAGTGTTCCACCTGATGCACGCTCCATTAAGGTATAAAGTTTATACTCCCCCTTCTTTGCATGATAATAGGAATCAATTGACGGAGTCGCTGAGCCTAATATCACACTACTGTTTGTCATTTCAGCAAGTTTCAGTGCCGCTTCTCTTGCATGATACCGGGGCATTCCCTCACTTTTATAACTACTTTCATGTTCTTCATCGATTACAATCAGTCCCAAATCTGGAAACGGGGTAAAAAGAGCAGAACGTGGTCCTATCATCACATCCAGTTCGCCTTTTTTTGCCCGCATAAACTGGTCATATTTTTCGCCATAGGAAAGAGTGGAGTTTACAATTGAAACCCTCTGACCAAAATGGTGGTAAAAACGAAGTACCGTCTGATAAGTAAGTGCAATTTCCGGAATTAAGAAAATGGCTTGTTTTCCACTTTCTACAACTTTCTTAATCATGCGGATATAGACTTCCGTCTTGCCGCTTCCGGTTACACCATGAAGCAGATACGTCCTGCGAATTCCCTGTCCATATTCTCTCGTAAAATCATCCACGATTTCCTGCTGCGCGGGTAACAGTTCTTTATCTGTTTCTTTACTTTTTTCAATTACTACCGGATTACGGAAATAATCCATAGCGTGTATCTTGATTACACCCTGCTCTTTCAGTTTATTTAAAGTCTGTGGGGAAACATTTAATTTTCCCCGCACCAACTGATAATCCAGAACCTTTTCTTTTATTAATTCTTCCAATATCCTTACTTTTGCATGCTGATGCTTACGTTTACATTCTTCCAAAAGCAACGACGCATCTTCCATAGTATAAAGCAGTTCAATCGTCTTTTTTTCAATTGGTTTTACAGTCTTTTTTACCGGAAGAACAATTTTAAGTGCCTGAATCATAGTAGAACCATAATGCTCCTTAATCCAAGCAGCTAACTGCATCATTCTTCCTTCGCAATCATCCTGGCTCACCAGAACGCTCTCAATCTCTTTTATCTTTTCATCGGGAAAATCTGCCTGATCGCACAAGGCCACCACATATCCTTTAATCAGTTTGTTTCCTCGTCCAAAAGGAATGCGGACACACGTACCAATGGTAATGCGGTCAGTAAGCGCTTCCGGAATCCGGTATGTAAACGGACGGTCCACGCTCTCATGTGAAATATCCACGATAATTTTTGCGTATTTCGGCATTCCTTCCTCCACTATTCTATGGGAACATAACCACCCCGGGCTCCAAATGCAACACTTGCAAAGCAAGTGGGCAAATCGCCCGGTTGTGGTTATGTTCCCTTATTCTACTGCACAAATAACTGCTCTTCATCCACAATTTCGAGAATGAGCTGCCTCTCGTCCATGGGGTATTTGACGCCCTTGATTTCCTGATAGTCTTCATGTCCTTTTCCCGCAAGAACAATAATGTCGCCCGGCTGTCCGTTTACGATTGCATAGCGGATAGCCTCTTTTCGATCTTCTATCTTAATATAATTTCCCGTTGTCTTTTTGATTCCCGTTTCGATGTCATCCATAATCGCAGCCGGTTCTTCAAAACGTGGATTGTCAGAAGTAATAATGGTCAGATCTGCCAGTCTGCCGCTGACTTCCCCCATCTCAAAACGACGCTGACGGGAACGGTTTCCACCACAGCCAAATACACTGACAAGTCGTTTTGGTTCATACTCTTTTAAGGTACCGAGCAGACTTTCCAATGCCATTGCATTATGAGCATAATCAATCATCAGCGTAAATTCATCCGATACCTTAACCAGTTCGATTCTTCCTTTGACCTTTGCCTGTGCAAGTGCCTGTTTTACCGCTTCCTGATCTGCCCCAAATTGATCACAGATTGCAATAGCCGTCAGGGCATTGTATACACTGAAACGTCCCGGTGTCGGAATCATAACCTGCATATTGGTTTTTCCTTCTACTTTAAAAGATACTCCAATGTGTCCGCTTTCTCTTTCCAATGCCATATCAGAAGCTTTATAATCCGCTTCCGTATTCATACCATATGTTAAAAGTTCACAGGTGTGCCCAGCTGTTACTTCCTTATAATGCTTATCATCCGCATTGACAATACCGACCTTACACTGTTTAAATAGAAGCCCTTTGCATGCCATATAATCTTCAAAGCTGCTGTGTTCATTCGGTCCAATATGATCCGGCTCTAAATTGGTAAAAATACCATAGTCAAATACAAAGCCCTGCGTACGGTGAAGCATCAGTCCCTGTGAGGATACTTCCATTACTACACTATCCAGACCAGCATCTGCCATCTTACGGAAGGTCTCCTGTAAAATATAGGACTCCGGTGTCGTATTATTTGCATGAATATGAGTATCTCCAATAATAGTCTCAATCGTACCAATGAGTCCCACCTGATGACCAGCCTGCTCTAAAATGGATTTTACCAAATAGGTTGTAGTAGTTTTACCCTTTGTTCCAGTGATACCAATAACCTTTAATTCATTCGCAGGATAATCAAAATAAGCTGCTGAAATAAATGCCATAGCATAGCGTGTATCCTCCACACGGATCACGGTTGTCTCTGAATCCGTTAAAATATCAACCTCTTCACACACTACAATGCAGGCAGCCTTTTTCTCACAAGCTTCCTTTGCAAAATCATGTCCGTTAAAATTTGCACCCTTGATGCAGATAAACAAACAGCCTTCTTCTATCTTACGTGAATCATAGATTACTTTTGTAACCTCTTTTTCCACTGTTCCTTTTAAAACGTCGTATTGTAAATGTTCAAGCAGTTCATGGATTGTTTTCATGATGTTGCCCCCTTTGACGATTACTCCGCGCCACAAACGCGCAAGCATAAATATCCTTATAAACAATACCACAAAGTGGCTGACTAATCAAATAAAAGAACCGCTTGCGGTTCTTTCGCGCCCGAGCGGAATGCGAAGCATTAATTCCCTCTCCGCGAGGTGCGCATCCATATTTTCCAACAGAGTTGGAAAACACAAAGACCCCGCTTTCGCGAGGCCTTTGTTCTTATGAGGGGGGAGATAGTGAGTAATCAACTATCTTGAAATTACTATAACGTATAATTGTGTTCAAAATGTGTCCAAAGTCTAAAACAAATATAAAACTTATTAAGAAATTATTTATAATCCTGTAACAAAAACTGAATGTTACTTTTTCCCCGGAACTCATTCAAAGACGGGTAATAAATGATATCCATAACCAGCTCTTTTCCTCTGATTCCATCTCCTGAAAATAACCAGCTGCTGGTTCCTTCCCCAAACTTCTCATCCACATAAGTTTCCAGCCGTTCCACCCCTCTAAACATAACAAGGGTAAATGAATTTCCTTCTTCATCCTGCACTTCAAATCTAGCCATATTCTGTTTTTTGCCCATACGGTACCCTTTTTTGAATACAATATCCTTTTGGGCAAATACCGGTTTTTCATTTCCATTTCCAAAAGGTTCTAATATTTCCAATTGCTCAATCAGCCGATAATTCACATAGCCCATGGGCATGGGCACATCAATCAGAATCTTTTCTTCAAAATCCTCTTCTGTCAGTGTACAGTTTGCATTAATCAATTGCCTGAATGGCTCCACGTTTTTTTCTTCCAAAGAAAGTCCTGCTGCCATTTTATGTCCGCCATACTTGGTAAATAAATGACTGCATTTTGTCATTTCTTCATAAACAGAATAGGTTTCTATTGAACGGGCACTACCTTTTACCCCCTCTTCTGCTCTAGTCAATACAAATGTTGGCTTCCCTGTTTTTTCCTTTACTCTGCCTGCAATAATTCCCGCAAGGCTCTCATGAACTTCTTTAAGATATAATACCAATACTCTATCCGAATCATAAGTACCCGTTTCTAAAAGTGCCATAGCCTCTTCCACACCGCGCTCCGTCATTTCCTTACGGTTCACATTATATTCCTTTAACGTGGAAGCAATCGGTACCGCCTCTTCAAAAGTCCCTGCCTGTAATAATTCAAGTGCCAGCTGCGCAGTATCCAATCTTCCTGTTGCATTGATGCAGGGTCCTATTACAAAACCAATACTAAAAGAAGTCAATTTCGAAGAATCCAGTTCATTGACTGCAATCAGGGCTTTCAATCCCGGATTCTTTGAGTCCTTTAGATATTCCAATGCTTTTTTTACAATAATGCGGTTTTCATCCTGAAGAGGCATGATGTCGCATATAGTGGCAATCCCTGCCATTTCCAATAGTTCACGCTGTGTCTGTTTACTAACCGCTTCCTCAATATTACATTCTGCTAAAAGCACTTGTATCAATTTGTATGCTACTACAGCTCCACAAATGGCCTCAAATGGATACGGACAGTCCTCCTGTTTTGGGTCCACCACAGCATCCACATCCGGTATCACATACACCTTTTGGTCTTCTGTTTCTTCATAAGGAACCTCATGATGATCTGTCACGATACAGGTAAGTCCTCTTTCCTTCCCCTGTTCTAAAACTTCTTTCGCCGCAATGCCATTATCACAGGTAAGAATCGTATCCACTCCATCTGCCAGCGCCTGCTCCACAAGCGATTCATTGATACCATACCCATCCTTCATACGATGAGGAATTACGGCATCCACCATTGCTCCGCAGACCTTTAATCCCTTATATAAAACGTAAGTAGAACAGATGCCATCCACATCATAATCTCCAATGATACGGATTTTTTTCTGTTCCGCTATCTTCTCTTTTAAAATAGAAGCCGCTTTTTTAGCATCCTTTAATTTACAAGGATCATGTAAATCATCCAATGTCCCCTGCAAAAAAGAACGCATTTCTTCTTCCGATACCAGATCACGGTTACGCATAATACGCGCAATGACCGGGTCTATATGAAAATGCTCTGCAATTCTGTTAAAATCAGCTTTCTTAGCTGCCATAAACCATTTCGCCATTTATTCCCCTGCCCTACATATCTTTTCTTCCTAAATACTTATACAGCCGGTACAATGTTTTCATCATACCGGCCGTTTGTCATTCTCTTATTTTTTTACTGCCTTTTTTACAAACTTTGTACGGAATACATACCACATCGTTCCTGCCAGACAGACAGATGAATACGTTCCACAAATGATACCAGCCATAATTGGAAGTGCGAATTCACGAATGGAAGTCACTCCCAAAATATATAAAGCCGCTACCATAATAAAAGTAGTCAGAGAGGTAAAAATACTTCTGGATAATGTCTGGTTAATACTCTTATTCACGATATCCTGTAATTCATCTTTTCTTCTTGCCTCTCCTAGATTTTCACGAATACGGTCAAAAATAACAATCGTCGCATTAATGGAATAACCAACAATGGTCAGCATACAAGCAATAAATGTAGATCCCACGGATACTTTTGCCACTGCATAAAATGCCAGTACCACTAAAACATCATGTACAAGCGCTAACACACTGCTCGCACCAAAACGGATATCTTTAAAGCGGAACCAAATATAGATCAACATGCAAATCGTAGAAACCACAACTGCAATAATAGAAGAAGAACGCATTTCTCCTGAAATCGTGGAAGAAATAGTCTCCGCTGTTATCTTTTCTGTATCCACACCAAACTGGTCTGCAAAAGCCTGATTCAGGGCTTCTCTCTGTGCTACCTCCAAAGTTTTTGTTTTAATGATTACTTCATTCGTACCCTGTACCTTCTGTGTCTGAATAGCACCACCGCCAATCACTTCTGATACAACCGGCACTACCTCTGCATCAATTTCTTCCAAGGTCAGATTTTCATTAAATGTAACATTCGTAGAAGTACCACCCTTAAATTCCAAAGAGTAATTGAGAATATCACCTGTACCAGCCTTATTCATTCCCATAAATACAAATCCTGCCAAAATAAGAGCTGCTGAAAATCCAAAGAACACGCCTTTTTTTGAAAGGAAGTTAATCTGTTTTCTTTCTTTTACGGTTCCATAGTATTTTTCATCCCGTATTCCCAATGCATAGAAAGAATTTAAAATCAACTTTGTTACAAATAAAGCAGTAATCATGGAAACCACGATACCAAGACCTAATGTCTGGGCAAATCCTTTAATTGTACCAGTTCCCATAATTCCTAATACAAATGCAGCAATCAAAGTTGTAACATTACCATCAATAATAGCTGAATACGCCTTTTTAAATCCAATGTTAATCGCACTGCTGACTGTTTTACCAGTTGCAATTTCTTCGCGGATTCTTGCAAATATGATAACATTGGCATCCACTGCCATACCAATGGAAAGAATGATACCCGCAATACCTGGTAATGTTAAAGTAATATCAAAACCATTTAATAAAAGAGCAATCGCAATTACATATACTCCCAATGCAATTACGGATGCCAATCCCGGTACTCTGTATACTACAATCATAAATACCGCAATTAAAATAAGACCAATTATTCCAGCAAGGATACTTGTCTCAATTGCTGTTTCACCCAGCTGAGCACCAACTACATTGGAACGAAGTTCTTCCAACTCCAGTTTTAATCCACCAATTCGAATAGTAGAAGCCAACTGCGCAGCTTCTTCATAAGAAGCCATACCTTCGATAATGGCATTTCCATCTGTAATAGCAGACTGCACGGATGGTGCACTAATCACCGTATCATCATACACAATCATGATTACATCATGGTTCACAACTGCTGCAGCTGTTGCATCTGCAAATTTCTGCGTTCCTTCTTTTGTCATCGTCAAAGCAACTACTGCCTGATTATTTCCCATGGAATCCTGAATGGTCTTTGGCTGTGCTTCTGCAATATCCGTACCGTTCAAAACAACATTACCATTCACATCAATGAATTCCAAAGATCCCGGCTTACCCAGTTCTTCTAAAATAGCATTGGCATCAGAAACACCTGGAATTTCAATATTAATTCGATTTGTACCTTCCTGATACACAAGTGATTCCGTACTATAGCCGGTTACACGCTGCTGCAATTTATAAATAGTGTCCGCCATATCCTCTGCACTGGGTTCTTCGTCTCCCACGACCTGATAGGTAATGCTGACACCTCCGGCAAGATCCAGTCCCTGTTTAATATTGTAAACTGATCCAGTCTTATCTGCGTCCAGTCCGAACAGTGCTGTATAAGTACCAACTGCCATCAGCACAACCATCAATAGCAGGCTGATAATCCCTTTTTTCTTAGTCATTTGTTTTCTCCTCTTCCTCTGCTAACGCAACCTTCATCATGATTGCACACTCAATACGTTTTCTCTGTAATTCACAACCTATATCATAAGCATCATTAATCTTACCATGGAAATTGTAAGAGTTGGCTGCACAACCGCCGCTACAATAAAACTTTGCAAAACAGTCGCGGCATTTTTCTTTTGCATACACATTGCATGTCTTAAACTCATCACGGATATCCGTTCTTGTAATGCCGGTATCCACATTTCCCATTAGGAACTCTTCCTGTCCTACAAATTGGTGACATGGATAAAAATCTCCCCATGGTGTTACAGCCAGATATTCCGTTCCGGAACCACAACCGGATAAACGTTTGGCTACACAAGGACCACCAGTAAGGTCAATCATGAAGTGGAAGAAGTTGACACCCTTTCCTTCTTTTCTGCGGCGTATCAAATCTTTAGCCAATTCATCATATTCTTCTAAAATCTTAGGAATATCTTCTTCTTTAATCGCATAAGCATCTTCTGGTTTTGCCACAACCGGCTCCACGGAAATCTGCTTGAAGCCTAAATCGGCCAAATGTGCCACGTCCTTAGAAAAATCCAGATTATTATGAGTAAAAGTACCTCTTACATAATAATCCATCTGGTCACGGCTCTCTGCCACCTTTTTAAACTTCGGAACAATAATATCATAACTTCCCTGTCCACCACGGAAAGGACGCATCCTATCATTAATTTCTTTTCGGCCATCGATACTACATACGATATTACTCATTTCTTTATTAGCAAATTCTAATATCTCATCATTTAATAAGATACCATTTGTTGTAAGCGTAAAACGAAACTTCTTATTATTCGGTTCCTCTAAACTTCTTCCATAAGCCACAAGCTGCTTTACCACATCCCAGTTCATTAACGGTTCCCCGCCAAAGAAATCTACTTCCAGATTAATGCGGTTACCAGAATTGGCCACTAAAAAGTCCAATGCTTTTTTTCCGACTTCATAACTCATCAAAGCACGTCTTCCATGATATTCGCCTTCTTCTGCAAAACAGTACTGGCATGCCAAATTGCAATCATGAGCAATATGTAAGCACAATGCTTTTACAACAGTCGGTCTCTTTTTAAAATCAATAATATAATCTTTATAAATATCTTCCGTATAGAGCTGTCCCATTTCCTTGAGTTCTAACAGTTCCTCACAGACCTCTGCCATATCTTCTTTTGGATAAGGAAGTGTTTTACACGCCTCTATTGCTTCTGCCAAGGTTTCTTCCTTTGACAGGTTCTTTTCTACAATCTTTTCCACCAATGGAATGGCATCATATACGCAGTCGTCCACCACATGTACCGATCCACTGTTTACGTCTAACACAATGTTATATCCATTATTTTTATACTGATGTATCACAAATAAACTCCTTTAAAATAAATTCTTCAAACTCCTCTTTTGCTTTTTCTTCTATACTATAGAATATACACGAAGTAAAAACATAGGAAACAGACCCGAAACCGTCTCAGTCTCGAGTCTGTTTAAAATCTTTTTCATATTGAATCTGCTTTGGAAAAATTATTTCATTTTTTCGCAGCTCTGATTACCTACTGTACAAGATGTCTTGCAAGCTGACTGGCAAGATGTCTGACATTCGCCGCATCCACCTTTTTTCATAGACTCTTTTAAATCTCTTGTGCTGATAGTCTTAATATGTTTCATGGGATATCCTCCTTATGTTTTCAACAAATACCCTTGCGGATATCTGTTTTGTTTCGTTCTTCAAGCAAGTATACCATACTTCTTTCTTTAGTAAAAGACTTTTTTATTTGATAGGAAAGTCCTGTTAAATAAAAAGTTCTTTTACGCCAGCATACCACCCAGCATACCGCTTCCAGCACAGATCAACAAGGAAGTTACCACATTTGTTCCCAGGCTGACTACAGATTCATTCATTAAAAGTGACAGTAGTAATAAGACCACAAAATAGGCGCTTCCAATTGCCAGTCCCCAAAGAAATTTACGATTTTTACATTTCCTTCCACAAATAAAAGATGAAAAAAAAGTAGATAGTACATAAATAATAATAATTCCCACACTTACCGCAGATTCACCTAATGAAAATTTATAAAGCAGAAAAGCTAATATCATCAATCCCACTGTTGTAATGACATAAGCAAGCAGTAAGAATATCATAAAAATAATAGCCACTGCCGGATTTTTCTGTATGGACATACGTACTTTTGGTATATTACGGTTCATATTTCTTTCCTTTCTTTTTTATGGCTTTATAAAAATTTAACTTATTCATATATATGTTTTTACCGCCCAAATCTTGACAACTACCTTACGATTTTGTATGATTTCCCCAATTACATAAAAACATTTAAGGAGAGTGATGTTTAAATTGGATACGGCCAGTATCATTCAGGCAGTCATATTAGTACTGCTGCTTCTTTTATCTGCATTCTTTTCGTCTGCAGAAACTTCTCTTACTACGATTAATCCAATCAAAGTAAGAACCTTAATCGAAAACGGTAACAAGCGTGCCATGACCTTACAAAAGGTCACTGAACAACACGGCAAAATGTTAAGTGCGATCCTAATCGGTAACAATATTGTCAACATTTCTGCTTCTTCTCTTGCCACCACCATGGCAATTGATATTTGGGGCAATTATGCAGTCGGTATCGCAACAGGTATCCTGACAATTTTGGTTTTATTATTTGGTGAGATTATGCCAAAAAATATTGCCATGATTAAGTCAGAGCCTTTGGCACTTTTCTATGCTCCGATTATTTATGGATTAATGTGGATTCTGACTCCTGTCATTTTTATTATTGATACCATCGCGGGATTTTTCTTAAAACTAATCCATATTAATCCGGGACAGAAAAACCTGATGACAGAGAATGAACTTCGTACTTATGTGGATGTCAGCCATGAAGACGGTGTCATTGAATCGGAAGAAAAAGACATGATCATTAACGTGTTCGACTTCTCTGATTCCGTTGCAAAAGATATTATGATTCCACGTATCGATATGGTTACTATTGAAGAAAACGCCGGTTACAATGAATTAATGGCACTTTTCAGGGAATGTATGTACACCCGTATTCCCGTATATAAAGAGGACCGGGATAATATCATCGGTCTTGTTAATATCAAAGATTTCATTCTAGTAAATGACAAAAATACTTTTCAGGTATCCGATATTATCCGTGATGCTTACTATACTTATGAATTTAAGAAAACAGCGGATTTATTAATGGAAATGAAAAAGACTACCAATAATGTAGCATTCGTTCTAAGCGAATATGGTGCATGCGTTGGTATGATTACACTAGAAGACTTATTGGAAGAAATTGTTGGTGAAATTCGTGATGAGTACGATGAAGACGAAGACGACTTCATCAAAAAAGTCAGTAAGGACTGCTATCTCATTGACGGTAACCGTAAACTGGATGACATCAATGATGAATTGGGCACTAACTTAGAAAGTGAAGATTATGATTCTATTGCCGGACTGGTATTACAGATCCTTGACCGCATGCCTACCGCTGGCGAAGAAGTACAGACACCGGATGGCATCCGTATTAAAGTAGAATCCCTAAATCAGAACCGAATTACCAAAGTACTTCTAAGACTTCCGCAGGAAAGTTCTGATAAAGAATCAAAAACTGAAGAAATAAAATAAATAAAACACTAACAAGCATTTTTAGTTGTATTATAAAAACAGGGCTAATTTACCTCTAGTGAGGATGGATTAGTCCTGTTTTATCTTTTTCTATGAAACACCATATCAACTTTCCTACATAAGATAAATAAAAAAGGATTTTCTTATGGCATATACAATTATGATTGATGCCGGTCATGGTGGACCGTGTACCGAAATAGGGCACAGTTTACATTTTAATAGGAAGAAACTCGTATTATTTGGTTGCACTGGTGCAACAAAATAACACGAAACCACAAACGCCTGCCAAATGATATAATGAAATCTATTATCATTTAACAGGCCAACACTATCCTATAACTTATGGCTTAAAGTGAATCTTACAAAGTTCTTACTTTTTTAACAATGCAATATCAAGAAAATAATTCATAATCTGTGTCAATAGAAAATATGCAGTAGTAGCATTAGTTATTTAATCATTCTGAATGTCTTCAAATATGTTTTCTTACTAGGAACTAACTTTCGATATAATAATTCTCTCTTTCAAAATATATGCAACACAAAACTCCTTTTATTAACTCATTTAAAGGGAATATATTTTGCGCCAATTAATGCACTTATTATTTACTCTAATTAAATGAATTATATTTACTAGGTTCAGTTAGATACTTAACAATATTGGTAATTAATAAAATATTTGTAAAGTATGCTATAATACTCTGAAATATATTTATCAAAAAATCATTTTGATAAGTAAAATCAAAGAAAGGTGTATTTGTAAAATAATTTAAAATAGAATGTTTTAAACATTGCCTCCACACATGTGCATTTGAAAAATATGTATATTCTATTCCTTTAATATTTGCATAATTAATAAAACTAAAATCTATTATGTTAAAAGCAATTATAAAAATAAACATTAGCCATAATC
>CAZHGE010000004.1:0-64628 GCA_964531805.1 uncultured Lachnospiraceae bacterium | reverse complement strand
GATACCTTCACCTGTCTTAGCAGAAACTGGTGCAAAAATAGTGCTTCCACCCCAGTCTTCTGAGATTAATTCGTATTCCGTTAATTCCTGTTTTACTCTTTCGATATTTGCACTTGGTTTATCAATCTTATTTACTGCAACGATAATTTCAATACCAGCTGCTTTCGCATGGTTAATTGCTTCCACAGTCTGAGGCATTACACCATCGTCTGCTGCAACTACTAAGATTGCGATATCTGTTGCATTTGCACCACGCATACGCATAGCAGTAAATGCTTCATGTCCCGGTGTATCCAGGAATGTAATCTGACGGTCGTTTGCAGTTACGGTATACGCACCAATATGCTGTGTGATACCACCGGCTTCTCTGTCCGTTACATTTGTCTTACGAATTGCATCCAGAAGAGAAGTTTTACCATGGTCAACATGACCCATAACACAGATAACCGGTGCTCTTTCTACCATATCTTCTGTGTTTTCTTCTTCTTCCTTAAGAAGTTCTTCGATTACATCAACCTTCACTTCTTTTTCACACATAATCTCAAATTCAATGGCAATATTCTCCGCCTCTTCATATGAGATTTCCTGATTTACTGTTACAATCTGACCCTGCATAAACAATTTTTTAATGATTACTGCAGGCTGCATTTTCATCTTTTCAGCTAATTCTTTGATTGTGATTACTTCTGGAAGTGTGATTACTTTGATTTCTTCTACCACTTCTTCCTTCTTTTCAGGCTTAATAAAGCGTCCAGCCTTGTTCTTGTTTGGCATTACTCCGTCATCTTCGTAAATGGCGTCTTTCTTAGAACGTTTATCCTTGTTCTGGTTGATACGGCGCTGTTCTTCACGTTTGCTTTCAGACTTCTGAGCGATTGGTTCATCGACGAAAGCCTTGCCTGATCCACCTTTCTGGAATCGATTGTCCGGTCTTTCATTTCTGCCCTGACCACGTTCATTATTGTTGTTATTGCGGTTACCACCTGCATGATTGCTGCCACCCGCATAACCGCCTTTATTGTTTTGATAGCCTTCACGATTTCCGGCGTTATTGTTACCCCTAAAATCGTTACGTCCGCCACCTTGTCTTCTTTCGCCGTTTTGTGAACTTTCGTTCTGTCTCTGTCCATATGGCTTATCTCCCGGCTGTTTTTTCTGGAAATTATTATTGTTACGTTCTGCATTTCTGTCCGTATTCCGTTCTCCACGGTCGTTGTTATTTCGATCGTTTCGCTCATTACGCTCACCACGGTCATTTCCACCAGCCTGCTGAGGGCTTGAGCTGATACCGCCACGATTTAAATAACGTGGTGCTTCCTGCTGTTTTGCCACTGGTGCTTCTTCTCTTACTTTCTCAACTGCAACTTCTTCCTTTATTTCCATAGTTGATCTTGCCGGAAGTTTTTCCATTACTTTACCAGTTGCTTTGTTAATCATCTGGTTCGGACCTAACTGAATCTGTTTAACCGGTGCCTGTTTTGCAGGTGCCTGTTGTGCAGCAGGCTGTGCCGGCTTCTTATTCTGATTCGGCACTGGTCTTGAACCCGGCATTTTTGAATTCTGAGGATTGCTTACAAAAATAATATTTTTTTTCTTCTTAGGAGCTTCTGCCTTAGCTGCTGAACCTTCTGCCTTAGAAGCAGATTCCACAGCTTTTTTATCATTTTCTGCTTTTGCAGTCTCCTCATTTTTTGTCTCTGCCTTAGGAGCTTCTTTTACTTCTCCCTTGCCAAAATGACCTTTTACCATTGCTACATGTTCTTCTTCTACAGAACTCTGTGCGGCTTTCACTTCAATTCCTTTTTCCTGTAAAAATGCTATTACATCTTTACTTTGTATTTCTAATTCCTTTGCAAGTTCATGTACTTTCATTTTTGCCATCTATTTCACTACCTCCGTTACGCTCAACAATTTTATAAGGGATTTGGAAAATCCTTCATCGGTTACTGCTAATGATGCACGCATCTCTTTTCCCATCGCATGCCCCAGTTCATCCTTTGTCCCGTAAAAAAAAATGGGAACATGATAAAAATGGCACATATTGGAAAATTCTTTTTTTGTATTGTCGGATGCATCATCTGCAACAATCACCAGATACGCCTTGCCGCTTTTGACTGCTTTCTCTGTCATAAATTCACCACTATCCGTTTTGCGTGACCGTGTGGCAAGACCAAGCAGCGAATATACTTTATTCTGCTTCACTTTCCAAATACTCCTTTTCTGCGGAAAAAGTTTTTTCCATATTGTCGTATACTTCATTTGGAATACTCATTTTGAACGAACGCTCCAAGCCTCTGTTTTTGCGGGCCATCTTAAGACATTCCATTGACTCGCACAAATAAGCGCCTCGTCCATTCTTCTTTCCGGTCTTATCGAGAACAATTCCTTCTTCAGCGGTCTTTAGTACACGCATCATTTCCTTTTTACTTTTCATGGTGCCGCATCCAACACACTGTCTCATTGGAACTTTCTTATTCATACTTTACTCCTGCTCTTCGTATTCGCCTTCGTATTCGCCCTCGTACTCGCCGTCATATTCTTCGTCATCGAACTCATCCATATAATCTTCGTAACGGAATCCCGGTGCGTCCTTAGCCTGTGTTTCACTCTTAATATCAATCTTATATCCTGTTAATCTTGCTGCCAGTCTTGCATTCTGACCTTCTTTACCGATTGCCAGTGATAACTGATAATCCGGAACAACTACTTTTGCAGTCTTTTCATCCGGATCTGCAAATACAGCCACGATTTTAGCAGGTGAAAGTGCATTCTGAATCAGGTTACCAGGGTTTTCATCCCAGCATACAATATCAATCTTCTCTCCACGAAGTTCTTCTACGATGGAGTTTACTCTTGCACCATTCATACCTACACATGCACCAACAGGATCTACGTCAGGATTATTGCTCCAAACAGCAATCTTAGTTCTGCTTCCTGCTTCTCTGGCAATGCTCTTGATTTCAACTGTTCCATCTTTGATTTCGGTTACTTCAGATTCAAATAAACGTTTCACCAGTTCAGGATGTGTACGGCTTACTAAAATCTTCGGTCCCTTAGGTGTATTCTTAACTTCTAAAATATATACCTTAATTCTTTCTGTCGGCATGAAAACTTCGCCCTTAACCTGCTCTGTTTCATTTAAAAGAGCATCTGCTTTACCAAGGTTAATGGAGATGTTTCTTCCCACATAGCGCTGTACGATACCAGTTACTACATCTTTTTCTTTTTCAAAATACTGACCGTAGATTACGCTTCTTTCTTCTTCACGGATTTTCTGCAAAATCACGTTTTTCGCATTCTGTGTTGCGATACGACCAAATTCTTTGGACTTAATCTCTACATTAAGGATATCCCCAACTTTTGCTTTCTTGGACACCTTAACAGCATCATCAATATGAATCTGTAACAGATCATCCTCTACTTCTTCAGGGGTTGCTACAACTTCTTTTTCTGCATAACAGAGAAAATCACCTGTTTCTCTATTGATCTCCACCTTTACATTGTCTGCTTTTCCAAAGTGATTTTTGCAGGCTGTAATCAATGAGTTCTCAATTGCCTCAAACAAAGTCTCTTTGCTGATCTCTTTCTCTTTCTCTAACGCATTTAACGCTTCTACTAATTCCTTGTTCATTTCTTATCATTCCTTTCCGTAAGAATATGTCTTGCTGCCATTTTTAGAATTTGAGGCAGCTTATATTTTAAAAATCAAAAGTCAGACGAACGGATGCTACATCTGCTTTTTCAAACTTCATTTCTTTTTTCTCTGTCTGAATGGTGATTACACCATCCACATAAGACTGTAAAATACCCACAAACTGTTTTTCCTTATCAATGGCTTTGTAGGTCTTAACTTCTACTTCCTGTCCGATACTCTTTTCAAAATGGCGCTCTTTTTTCAGTGCTCTTCCGAGTCCTGGACTGCTCACCTCCAAAATATACGCATCGTCAATGAAATCCAGTTCATCCATTTTTGCAGATAACGCACGGTTTACCACTTCGCAGTCATTGATATTAACGCCTTCCGGCTTATCAATGTACACACGCAGATACCAGTCACTGCCCTCTTTCACGTACTCTACGTCGTAGATCTCTACACCGGCGTCCGCTACGATGGGAATGAGGATTTCTTCTGTTTTGGTTTCATATGTCTTTGCTCTCGACATCCTTATACCTTTCCTTTCTTTATTCAGTTGTAATCGATGATGAAATCGAATTTCGTGCACAAACTTGTTTGTGTTGCGAAATTCGCGCGCCGAGTGCAGGCCGCGTAAGCGGCACTTACACTTCTGCACGAGTGCGCATCCGACACAAACTTGTTAGTGTTGCGGAGCGTCTTTTTATGTGATAGTTCCACTATCACATAAAAAGAGTGGACATCTGCTGCCCACTCTTTAAGGTAATCATCATTTAGTTCTTACATAGTATATCACTGTTCATTCACGTTTGCAAGAAAAATCTAGGAAAATCATGGGCAAATATTACGTACTTTACGTAATTTTTTTGTATATTTTTCCCATTATCCGTGCATCCTATTCTTTGAAAGGAAGGTAGTTTATGAACGAGAAAATCAAAACATCACCAAACAATCCACCTGTATCAGTTTACGACGATGGAAATATTCCGGAGGTAGATCTTCCACAGAGCAAGAACGTGGTTGAGGCAGTAGAACCCCTACCAGAATCTACACGCCCACGTAAAGATGGTCCTGGAGGAGAATAATTTTCTCCTCCCAATTCCTTCATAAGAATTGCTTGAAAGAAAAAAAGCATTGAAATCATTCGACTTCAACACTCTTCTCGGGTTGGGCTGTTAAATATAAATTTATCAGTCAGCAGCTCGTAGGGGAATCGAACCCCTGATTCCGCCGTGAGAGGGCGGCGTCTTAACCTCTTGACCAACGAGCCATTTTTTAACGCTTGTTTATCTTATCATAAATACAGAAAAAAGCAAGTGTTTTTTGTAAAAAAAGAAAATTTATAAGAAAGCGGCACCGAACCTTTCTGTTCAGTGCCACCTTCTATTAATCCAGAAAATCATCTTCTTCATCAAAGAAAAAATTGTCTGTTTTCTTTTTCCTATAGAGTTTGATTCCTGCCGCTCCACCAGCAAAAGCAAGACACACAGTAGCTATAACTACCATTACAATAGCACCATGACTCTTTTTAGAAACAGATTCAACCTGCAATTCATCCGCAGCCCCCTCTGTGATCTGCTGCATCTCCTCTACAGAATCAGAATCTATAGTATCTGCATCTGATTCCTTAACCGATTCAGACATAGCTCCGACTGTATCCTGTAACAATTCCTGCTTATCCTGCTGAATCTGTGCTAAAACCGATGTCTGATCCGCTGTACTATCCGTTTCCGGCAACCGGGTAACATTCTGGGTAGTTCCTTCCACACCACTTTGTGTTGTGTCATCCACTGCCTCTGTCTGCCCTTTACTTTCTTCTTCCGGTATCGTAGTACTCTCAACCGGAGCGTCCTGTATTACATTTTGATTTGTACCTGCACTCACATTATTGTTCTCCGGTTCATCTGGGAATATCTGTTCAAAGATGGTCTTATCTTCTAATATCTGATAGGTACAGGATATCTCGCCTGTATAATTTCCAGTTCCTTTTGCTGTTACTTTAATATACGGTTCTACTCCAGCCTTCGCAACCGGAATATCATTCTCTCCCACTTCACTTCCCGCAAGCTTATACGATCCATCATACAGCAATGTTTCTGCCACATAGGTATATTTCAGATCTGTATAATCCGTACCAGCCTCTAATCGTCTTCCACTTTCATCCTTTAAAACCGGCTCGACAAAGCAGAAGCCTTTTTTATTACGGAAAGTCACATTATTCGCTGACATGGTAACCTTATTGATATTCTTTGTAGTGATCGCAAATGTCTTTGTCAGTTCCCCTTCAAAGCTGCCTTTTCCTGTAATCACTACCATTGGCATTTCTGTAGTCTGATCATTTGTCACTTTATTATTATTGCGGTAACTTACCTTGTAGTCTGTGCCTTTCGTGAGGACTTCTCCCTTGAATGTAACGGTAACATCCGTCTGTGCACCCGCTTTATCATATTCCACAGAATCTGAGATCAGGCTTACCTCGAATGCTTTTCTTGTTTCGGGTGTAGTATTCCCCTCCGCCTCTGCTTCGTAGGTCAATTCATTTTTTGAAATATCATATGGTTCAATGGTAAATGTTTTGGTAAGGCTTCCTGTATATCCATGAATACCTGTAAAAACAACCGATGCCTTTCCTGTCTTCGTATTATTTTTATAAGTAACCGTATAATCAAGATTTTCCCGGAGCGGTGTTTTATTTTTATCCTTCAATACCAGATTACTCTGGGTTAGCGCCTCGCCGGTATACCCCTTATTGCTAATACCTGTTACCGTGGCTGTTGAAATATCTGTTCCAACAATTTTAAACGAAACCGTCTTACTTCCGATATAAGCGCCCAGTCCTGTAACTGTAACACTTGCCGTACCAATTTCTGTGTGATTACTATAAGAAAGAGTATAATCGGTATCTTTAATCAAAATATTACCATTGTATTTTACGGTCACTTCCGGCTCACATGCCCCTATTTCATCAACAGATGAATACGTCTTACCATTGTTATATTTTACAGAAGCCGGCACACTGACAGACACATCCTCCATCATCACACGCTTCGTAATGGTAATATATAAATATCTGGTTCCTTCATAATTTCCTTTACCAGTAACTTTTACCGGATAGGTTCCTGCTTCTTTATAAGCACCTTCTTCTGTATCCGGATATTCCAGCGTATAGTCCACATTATTAACAAGTGTTCTTCCGCCATCTGAAATAGTCGGACGCAGTTTCTGAACATTTCCCGTATAATCCACGGATAAATTTTTAGCAGTGATATCCACCTGGGAAATATTCTTCGCTGTGATATAAAAATACTCCTCAGCCTGCCACTGTGCATACTTGCCCTTACCAGTTATGATAACGGTCGGTAATTTATCCAATTTAGCTGGATCTGTACCATCATTTACGGCCTTGTTATTCTTATAAGAAAGAGTGTAATCCGCATCTTTTTTTAACAGCGTACTTCCACTATATACCTGTACATCCGGTTTAATATAGGCACCCGTATATGTCACACTTCCTATCGGTTTGATATAAAAATCCGCCTCAGAAGCCTCTTTAAAATACGGGTATAAAGTCATATCTCCGTAAAGGATGGTATTCTTAGATACCGCATTGCCAGTACCGTCTTTTTCCGTATACCAGCCAACAAAATAAGAATCCTCATCCCCTTCTAAAATCCATGGAAGTTCAGTATCTTCCGGTACAGTAAGACTCGCAAGGGATTTGCCATATTCTCCCGGTACAGTCATTAATTCTGTTGTACCATCGGACCCCATAAAAGTAACGGTATATTCCTTTACTGTTACTTTTACTGTCAATTCGTTCTGGCTTCCATCAAACGGTCCTATTGCTGCATGAAGCTTAGTACTTCCCTTTCCTTTGGCAATAATCATTCCATTTTCTATTACCGCTACACTTTCATCCTCGGATGTCCAAACCGGTTCAATCCGGTCCGTCGTATCTTTCGGAGAATAAGATACCTTAACCTGGGTGGTCTCACCTTTATAAAGACTAATCTCATTCTGTTCCAAATTTAACTTTGCTTCTGTCATTGGAACACGTACTGTAACAGTTGCCGTTTGGGTAAACTTGCCCACTTTTGCAGTCACTGTTGTAGTGCCGCTGCTTTTGGCTGTGATAACCGCTTCTTGCGTTTGTCCCTCCGGTATTTCAATGGAAACAATATTCTCATCCGCAACCGTCCAGGTAACCGTCCGGTTATCTGTCGTATCGGAAGGGTCATAGGACACTTCCAGGGTTACCTGGGATGGAAGTTCTCCTTTACTTGCATATTTATATTTGGTTACACCATTTTCATCTAAATAAGCAACTTTTTCCGGCAGATTTTCTGCTAAAAACAGTTCCTGTTCTTCCACATTAAGGGAAATGCCCTGCAATGGACTAAGCACTTTGACAGTACAAGTAAATGTCTGTGCTTCTTCCATATCAGATTTTTTTACTGTGATTGTAATGGTAGTCTCACCACTTCCCACTGCTGTAATCACACCATCATCAGAAACGGTTGCTACCTTTTCATTTGCAGATTTAAAAGTAGCCGTTTTATCAATATCTCCATTACATTTTACAATTAAGGTATAAGTTTCTTTTCCTTTCACCCCACGCTGTAACGTGACAGACTTCGTATTAATCGTAAAGTTATATTCATTCGGCATGTTATTGAATACCGGAATTTTGAATACAAAAGCGCTGTTTAAAGAACCCGCATTGGTATACATGGTCTTCATGGAACGGCCTTCCGTGTACGGAGCCATAATATTCTGCATATACTGATGAAGGGAACTGCTCCCATGCTCAATATCAAACTTTTGCAGATATAAAGTATCCTGTCCCTGTAAAATATAACCGTTACCAATAAATGCGGCACCACCTTCTAAGGATTTTACACGGGTATTCCATCCTTTGTTTTTTGCATATGTAAGACCGCTTTTAAAAACTGCCGCATTCGTAGTACCACTGGCACTGATATTATAATGATTATAATATCCTTCATACCCCGGATATGTACCGGAAATCATGGCAGAGGTACCATTCACGCCCTGCTCCTGAATCACACGTGCAGCTAAGTTAAATGGGCTTAATCCTCTTGATTTACCCGAGTCAAAAATAACCTTTGCATAGGTTCTTTTCTGGGAATCATCCGGCACAACACCTTTCATAAAGGTATTATTTAAAAAGGCCTGTAACGCATCCTGTGTATGATAGGATGCATTGTATGTATTCTGCTCAAACTGGAAAATATTTGCTTCTGTTAAAAAATTACGGGGGTCCATGTAATATGCAATCCCCTCTTCCGAAGCATAATACCATTGACTATTAATCTGCGCTCCCCGATATTCTGCTGGCTGATTATAATAGATCCAGCTGTAATTACCCTTCTGTTCTGCCACACAATCATCCCAGTTGCGGTTCACCTTCATCGGAACAAATATCCAGTTTGGATGGGCTGCTTTCAATTTATTCAATGCACTCTGATAACTTACCGGGAATTGACTTACATCCGCATAGGAAGCATTCGCCGTTCCCTGCACGGATTTGTTAATCTCTGAATACAATGACTGTGATATAGGAAAAAGCATATACCATGCATCTTTCCACTGTAATAACACTTCATCCGAATAAGCAAGATAGTTTTCCTCTATGTACCCACTATATAATGTTTCCCCCACATAGAACTGCGTTTCATACCAGACAGTAGGAATATATTCTTCCCATTTCTCCTGATATTTCCATTCCACATCCATGTCCAAAATCTGAACAGTTCTCGCCATTGGTATAGAAACAACCGTCTTCGCATCCTCTTCCGGCTGCTCTTTAACCGCATAGGAATCCGTCAGATAGACAATGGCAAAGATATCTTTTTCCTCCAGACAACTCTGCAAATCTGCCTTTGCTTCCTGCGCAATTTCTATGTATTCCTCCGGGATATCTGTCACACTCTGCATGGATGCTGATGCATTATTTGCAGACACTGTCTGTCCTAAGGTTTCTGCATCATTTCCAGATACTGTCTGTTCTGATATTTCTTCATCATTTTCAGACAACACTTCATTACCGGACACAGTCTCTATGACTGTGTCCGGCTGTGTTGCGAAAACGGTCAGGGAATTTCCCATCAACAATATGAAACTAAGTAATCCTGCTGCAATTCGTTTCATTTTCATTTGTTACTACTTCTTTCTAATCTGCTTTTTCACCTATATAAAGGTTGGTTCCCTGGGTATAAGTGTAACATTCTGTTTCTTCGCTTGACGCATTTACACTTACCACTTTCATATTATCCTGAATCTCTTCCCAATGTAAATACTTTCCTGTCAAAACAAGCGTTCCAGCCGGACAAGGAGAACCAACTACTTCTACCTTAATACAGCCGTCAGTATCACTTTCCGGGAAGGACAATGAATAATATTCTTTTTCTTTATCTTTGTCACGGTCTTCATACAAACCATTGACCGTCATTTTGGAATCAATCGGCTTACGGACAATTCCATATACATCATCTGCTTTACCCGCATTTTCTGCATTTACAAGCGTCATTGTCAATGCCCCGTCAACGGATAATACCGGCAAACCTTCTGCTTCCACAGCCGGCACTTCCTGCATCTGCCCTTCTTGGTTTGAAGTTTCATCAGTCGCGCTGTTATCAAATGTCAGCTGGTATACAGTGCAATTCTTAACGACATGTAACTGTGTATATTCCTCTAATATTACTTCCCTAAGACCTGTAAGCTGACTGATGCTGATATCATTGACCTGATTTTCTGCTCCCGCTGCCAGTTTTAAAATACCTGATTTAGAAGAACCGCTTACATTTGCAATTAAACTCATACCCTTTTCATCCTCAGAAACGGTATTGTCTAATTCTAATGTATAGTTGCCAATGGAATAGTTTACTGCTGTTTTTACTCCCTGACCTTTTACATTTTTAATTGGATATAATGCCGTATCCGAAAACTTTGTATTACATTTTACAGATACATTACCATTAAAGGATATCATGTAACCCGTCTGTCCATTTGCCTCATTCAAAGTACCATCTATTGTCAGTTCCTTTGCTTTTGATGGAAGGGAAAGTGCTGAATAACTATTGTTTTTCTTATCATTTCCTATCTCTACATCTGAAAGCAGTGTAATGGTGTAATCCTCGTATTCCTTAGTCTTAGCCGTTGGATCTTTGTATAAACTTAAGGAATCGATTTCTTTTACCGCCTCTTCAAAAGTAGTAAAATATGTAGTCATTCCTGAATCACCGATACTTAAGAGAACTTCTTTGGTATCCTGCATTTCATCATCTTTCATTCTGCCATAACAAATATTTTTACCAGATTTGTAGATTCCGTGAGTATTTGTCTCACGGCCCATTCCATTCTTGATAAGATCACCATTCTGCGCAATTTCTGTATATGCCGGAACGAACAAGCTGGATGCCGCCTTTTGTGCGGCACATAATATCATACCATCATATAACTGTACTGGCTTCTGGTAATTGTTGCCTTTCTCATAATTATTATAATACAAGGCAATTTCCAATGTTCCCTCAGCCAGCGCATCTTCCGTTGCATCTGCTGTTTCGGTTACGGTTCCGTTAATAGTAAGCTGTGTTGCACCACTCTTATTCTGTTCTGCACGCAGGGCATTACCGTTGTCCTCAAGTGCAATGTCTTTTAATGTCATCTTACCATCATTAGCTGCTGATGTGCCAGCGTGTAATGCCGCTTCATCCAAGGTTGCAAGTGTACTTACTGTCATGTTTTTGGCTTCTACCGTACTGTTGGTTACTTCAATGTTTTTCACGGACACATCACCTAAACAGTCTACCGTGAAATTCTCATATCCATCCCCTTCAGCCAGAGCATTTGTGTAATTCACAATCAGTTTATCCATTCCCTTGATTTCTGCAAATTCTCTTCTGTCTCCAAATGTATCGGATACCAGATTAAAAATACCCTTTGCAGAACCGGAAACTTTATAGGCAACCGTTTCTTCATTACAGAACTCATTTACTATATCATTCTGAATCAGTTCAAAGTTACCAATATTCATCGTATAAGTAACTGGCTGATAAGAAATATTCACACCGCTTCCCTGTTTTTTCAAACAGGTAAATCCGACATTTTCCATCCTTGTTGGACATTTCAATGTCACATTTGTACCAGTAAAGAAAATACCATTTTCTTCTCCTGCCGCTGAGGTAATAAATACTTCTGCCGCCTTAGATGGCATAGTTATTGTACCAATCGGAGAATCTATTTTCTGATTCTCTGAATTGTAACCAATGGTATCCAGCAGCCTCATTTCATAATAGCGTGTCTTATCATTAATCTTTTCTATTTCTTTTACTGCCTGATCCCATGATAAGAATTCTGCCTGATAACATAATTTTTCATTTACATAAGCATTTCCACTATCTTCCGGTGCATTATAACCATTAACTAAAACAAGTGGCTGTAAATTAGTCAAATATAAACCTGCTTCATATTTGTACAAATAATTCTGTGATCCACTATCATTATGGTCAAATGCTCCATAAATCACATTTGCATCTTTTTCTGCAATTGTAATCCAATCTAAAGATGCCTTAGGAACGGCTGCCAGTTTCTTATAAGCATCCGGTTTGCCGTCTGTCTGCATCAGAAGTTTTTCATAATCAGACTGCTCCATGTCAACATATGTCTTTGATGGCAGAACGTATTTTCTGAAATTCAGTTTTACGTTCACATCTTCCACCAAACCGGAAATTGTCAACTGCGAATTACCAAATGCCCCTTCCTTGGTTATCTTTGTAAAATCAGACTGGATGCGCACATTTGCAGTCTGTGCACCATCTTCTTCATTCTGATTTTTAATATTACCAATGGATATTACCTCTTCGGATGAAAGACTGTTTGTCTCATTTGCATCCGCAATTAAATCCGCTATCGTTACTTTTCCTACTGCATCAAAACTTGCGCCATCTAATAATGTAAGAGAGCCGATACTTAAAGTCTTTTCTGTGAAAACGGTATGACCGTTAAATACCAAATGACCTTTTCCCGCATTGACAGCACCAATTACCAAATCATTTTCTGCCTGAATACTTTCTGCTACAGAATTCTGATAGGTGTACACATTTTCATTAAAAGTAATTGTGACATTATTTGCCGGAGCTGGTGTAATCATACCATCTTCTGCAAAACCATCCGGTTGTTTCGTATCCGCCTTTCCTTCTGTTAAAAGGATATTCTCAAAGGTTACGTTACAAGAGGCTTTCAATGTACCTGTGTACTTGATTACAGTACATGGAATCTGATTTTCATCTACATATCCAGAAATGGTTACACCTGCTGCCTTTGACGGAAGCGTAAGTGCGCCATAGGCTGTACCTTTTTTGGTCGTCTGGATCACTACTTCAGGTTCTTCTTCCGTACCAGCCTGAATAAACTCAATTTCATAATAAGCAGTCATATCCGCTTTATTATTGATGGTTGTTACCGCATCTTCAAAGGTTGCTGCATAGGAAGTAGATAATATAGTTCCATCTTGGTTAAACTCAAGCAACTTAACCTGCATGTTGTCCATATTACCGTTCTTTACATAGACACCATCTTTATAAGCAACTAAGTTATCTTTTGTAATGTTCTCACTATTATCCGCAATACTTCCATCCTGGGAAACCGCTCTAAAAGCATATGCACGGAACTTGTCTGCACCAGCCTTCTTTGCAGATACTAAGGATACTCCTGCATACTGTGCGGGTTCTTTTACATACTTCACACTATCTGCTAATGCAAAAATTTCATCTGCATCTGCGATTGTGGCATCGGTTGCGTATACCTTACATAACAATGTGGCATTATTAACAATTTCTTCTGACTCTTCATTACCTAAAATACCAAATACATCACCATTTACCACAAACTGGGAATTACCGCTATTATCCTGTTTCGTTCCAATATAAGAAGTCGATGTACCAGCTTCTGGAATCTCTACATAAACATCCGTAATGGTCATCTTTCCTAAGGAATCCCATGTAGAATTATGCAGAAGTTCCACCTGATCCACAGTAACTGCTCCATCTGATAAAAGTTTCGTATTGTCAAGTGAAATGGCAGCAATATTGCTGATACCACTCTTTACAATAAGGCCTTCACAATCAACCAGTGAAACGTTTGTCTTATTTTTTGTTCCACCAATACTTGCAATAAATCCAGTGGATTTCGCATCCACAGCACTTTGCTCATTTGTTGAAACATTTTCCAGTGTAAGTTTTGTTGCTGTCTTATCCGCTGTAATACTAATCTTAGTATCTGCTGGTGTGGAATCCGTTCCACTCTTCACTGGATTTAATACCAGATTCTGCATGGTTACCATACCCTGTCCTGAAATATTTCCAGTGAAAGGAATAATGGTTGTACCATTTTCAACACCTTTTACTACCAATTCTTTCTTTGCATTGCTCTTAGGAAGTGTAAAGGTTCCATATGGGGCAGCATCCTTTACATTGGTGTCAATTGGGCTGCCGCCTTTAGCATCAGAGCCCGATGCAAGGAACTGAATTTCATAGGAATACTGCATATACTGCGCATCCGCTAATGTGTTGATTTCATTAACCGCCTGACTGTAATCAAGACAGTTTGTTACAGATTCTGTTGCAATTTCATCTTCTGTTCCATAAACAGTACGTTTTAACTGCACGATATCATTTTTCAAAGTGCTATCCGCAACATACACACCCTTGTCAGCTTTTACGACTGTATAGCCTTCTGTGTTGCTATTAACTGATAAAGTCTGTCCATTTGCTGCAACACACTCTGCTTCTAACACAAAACTATCCGTAGAAGCCTTTGGTAATGTAAGTGCTTTTGCTGCATTTGCGAAAGTGACTTTTCCGTCCACTTTTGTCAGGGCTGTTAAAGAATAAGCATCCTGCTGTTTTAATACAACCTGATTTCCTTCTGTTTCATTTACAATCTCTTTATTTATTGTAAGATTTGAATTCTTATTGCCTGCATTACGGGAATACTCCAGCGTATTCTGTACTGTTCCGTTATTTTCTAACGTATCCACAGTCACTGTACCGTTTACCGAAAGGGTTATGCCTGCATTTCCTACGCCATCACTGTTACAAAGGGAAAGCGTTGCTGCTTTTACATTTGCTTTAATTAAAGCATCTTCTGATACAATCAGTTCTGCTGCATTGGTAATCGCACCTGTCATTTCCAGATTAGGTGAATCCAATGTTACATTTCCTTTACCATTGCCTGAAATATCCTTAAGTGCCATCTTATCCGATTCTGTACTTACCGATACGTCACGCAATGTCACATCATATGCACCTGTCGAAATTGAGAATGCAGTTCCTGCTTTATTGCTTACAGGCGCAAACTCAATCTGTTCAAATGTAGTATCACACTTTAAGGAAATATTGCCACTGAAATAAACCTTCTCATTGTTGTTACTATTTGCCAGTCTTGTAACAGTTACACTTTCCGCCTGCGTTGGAAGCGTTACGCTAACAGGTGTAGCTAATGTTCCATTTGTTTTTGTCAAAACAAATGTGTATGCCTGTGTTTTATCCTTCAAGGCATCCACATCCGCAGCTGCCTCTTTAAAGGAAGGATAATAGCCTAATAACTCAGAAGTATCCGCTCCAGCGTATTCACCCTTATATACTGCAAGATTTACTTTTTCTCCATTATATACATAAATCTTGCCACCTTCTTTTAACAGCATATAGCCGTTTGTATTTACCGGATCTTCTGCACTATATTCTCCACCAGAATAATTACCGTTACTCAGC
This sequence comes from uncultured Lachnospiraceae bacterium, assembly GCA_964531805.1. Lineage (GTDB taxonomy): Bacteria > Bacillota > Clostridia > Lachnospirales > Lachnospiraceae > RGIG8767. Next base: position 49,202 of record CAZHGE010000004.1, on the reverse strand, counting down.
TTAAAGTCTGCCGACTGTGCACTTTTAGCTGTTAAAAGTTGTGCCTTGCCACCTGAAACATTTTTCAAATCCACATAAGAATTGGTATCTGCTGCCCCAATCTCAGGATATACGGCCACTTCAATTGCTGTTGTATCTCCCACTCTTACAACGTTTCCGCTGATATTCAGGTACGGCTCTTTGCCTGCGCCCTTTAAACGTGTTTCTAAAAGGGCATAGTTACTGCGCGATATCAGATTTCCAGTAATGTCAAAGTTTGTATCTGCATGAATTGCTGCTACTGCATCGCCTTCCAAAGATACATTTTTCAGGTTTACCTTACCTTCTACGAACAGTTTTCCATCCTTACTGTTGTAATTGGTAACCACAAATTCACCTTTGGACAATGGACTTTCCACTGTAATATTTCCGGTGGTTCCATTATTTTCTGCCTCAGTTCCAGTAACATTTACCGTTGTAATCTTATTCTTACTTTCTGTATAAGAAGTTGCTGTCGGTGATGTTTTATATGCATGCAATGTTAAATTACAATCATTTACATTTACCGTATCCATGTTGGACAAAGAACCATAAATCACATTTTCCACAACGGATGAATTTTGTACTTCATACCCATTCGTCAATGTGGTAATGGTTCCATTTTCATCAAAGGTAAGAACCGTCTTATTACTGCCGTTCATCACAAGCGGCGTATTAAATGTATTTTCTCCTTTGATTGTCACCGCAAAACCTGCCGTATTAAAGGTCAATGCTCCTGGGAAATTCTCCTTTGCAAAATCAGAAGTCTGGTATTCGGAGCCCACCTTCATCATCTGTACAAACTGAACATTTTCCAACACCACAGGGCTTGTAAGCGTAATATTATTGATAAAACCAAGTTTCACGGCATCGTTATTTTCCGGAGCCTGAATCGTCAGAGTATCTACATAATTTTTATTCGGCATCGCAAGTGCCTTTGGTACTGCACCACCCTGATCTGCACCTGAAATCTCCGTAATTGCAGGTTGTAAGATAATCGTATAATCCCGTTTTGTCTTCTGATTATTAATCTCTGTCACAGCATCTGCAAATGTACGGCATGGAATCTGAACAGTCTGCCAGTTTATAGTTCCGTCCGCTGCCGTCACGTTTCCTTCATAGGAAAGAACCACTCCATATCCATCTTCAAAATAAGTCAGATAACTTCCTGATTTTACAAGAGCAGGCTCTTCATTTCTCTGTTCCGCCTTGATATTTGGATACGTTGTATATAATGCCTTTGCTAATGGAATACCTGATTTTAAAATATCGGTCATTTCATCAAAATTAAGTTTTTCAAACCCATTCGATACTTTTTCCCGTAAATCCAGATACAATGTATGTCCATCATTGGAAGTTACATCTTTATTAATGGTAATCTGTGGTGTAACCTTTGTTACCACCCCATTTGATCTTGCTACTGTTGCAAGTCCTGTAATATAACCTTCCTTTTCCAACACTACACTACCCACATTAACGCTGCCATCCACAGTCAACCTTGGATAAGCCGGTGTTGAACGCAAAAGGGCGAATGTTGCAACAGAAGAGTCTGGCTCTGCGGCTGCTTCTCCTGCAAACAAAAGTTTCCCTACATTATTTACATTTCCTGCTACTGCTAACACAGTATCTTCCAAGATTAAGGCTGATGTGCCATTAACACCGGAGCCTGTAATACCACTGAATTCCACACCGGAACGTGAAATGTCCACAGCACAGTTTTTCAAGTGAAGTTCAAAATTCCCTAAAGAAATAGAACTCTTTGTCTCTGGTACAAAAACCATATCCTCAAAGGTTGTATCACTCTTAAATGACAGATTTCCTTTGAAATAAAAATATGGTGACGCCAGTTCACTGTCTCCAGCAATCGTAATTCCCTTCGTTTTGGATGGGAAAGTCGGTGTTTTACTGCTAAAGGTTGCCACATTTTCCTCTGCATTAACCAGTTCAATCCGATAATAAGCATCGTTTACTGCTAATTTATCAATTTCTGTTAACGCATCCTGTAATGTTTCAAAACCACTTTCAAATGAATAAGTTCCCGCTTCCCCACTATTGGAAGAATATAACTTAACATTTTCGATGATCTCACCACAGTGAATTTCTTTATTTTTTACTTTATAAGTGCCATGTGTAAATACGCGCACTTCTTCCTCAGTTCCATCAAAACCAACTACAAACCAGCCTGCTCCTGCTTTTTCAGCCGTACAAATAAGAGCACCATTTGCATAACCAGCTGATTCCATGGATTTTACCTGAAGTTCAATTGCGTTTTTACGAACCTTTGCCTGCTCGTTAATATTTCTGGTTCCTTCAGAAGTAACTTCTGTTCTTCTAATGATGATTGTTTCATCCGTCATGCCTTCTGCTGTATCCGCAGTTACACTTCCACTGATCGTCAGACCATCTTTGCTGGTATTTCCACCATAAGAAAGCACATTGTTGTCATCCTTAGTTACCACATTTTTAAGCGCTATTTTATTCACACAGTCAATTTTTGCAGACTGCATCGTTAAAGTATCGGTTACGGTAATATTATCCGCTGTTAAAATCGTATCATATGGCAGTTCTTCACGCTCTACATTCTCCATGACTCTCATATCAAGATATCCAAGAGAGGTAACTGCCTTTGTAACTTCTACCTGAGCAGATCCTAACACCACTTTAGACTTATTATTACCTGTAATAGAAGTAAAGCGAGCGGATGCATTGGCCATCGTCAAAGTCATACCATTTAAGGTTACTGCACTTTGGTAATCTGTATATGTCTTGCTTTTGCTGTCATACTTCGTTGCAACCAAATCGATATTTTCAAAAGTTGTATTGCTCGCCAACTTAATGTCCCCGGTATAAGTCAGGGTAATTCTGCTATCCGAATCAGTTTCATCTGTGTCACTGCCACGGAATGTAATGCCTTTTACCTTCTTTGGAAGTGTTAAATCCGTAAATAATTCTACATCTTCACTGATTTCTACCACATATTCCATCTGCGTATTCGCAAGTGTTTCCAAATATGCGGCTGCATCCGTCCAACGTATAAAACGTTTTAATTCTGTTTCATCCCCATTTACCTGCTTTGCATAAACCGCAATCCATTCGCGTCCCACATAAATATTGGTATCCTGCTGATACACATCCTTATACGCCGGACTTTCTGTGTTTTGATTTACTGTAAACAGTTCAACCGGGAAGTTCTTGATGCTGGTAGTAAATAATTTGGTACGTGGTCTTAATTCCGATAAATTTCCATCCCCATCTATAATACTCTCTGCATCTGCTTCCGGATCCAGTACCCCAAAAGCAATCTGTAATGCTTCATTTGTACTTGTTACTTTTCCTTCAAAAGCAACGCTGCAGTTTGCTGTCTCTTCTGCTCCATTCTTATCCGTGTAATCAGACATACGGTATACATAAACCGGTTCAGTTCCTGTACCTGTTGTTCCACCGATGACGGTATTGTAGATTTTTGCATTGGATTTTACCAACAGCTTAGAACCGGATTCTAAATTGGTAATACCGGTTGTTTTCTGGGTGTAGGTATCTACAATAAGGACTGCTTGTGCCTTATTATTTAGTGTTGTAATATTTTTAACTTCTTCTACCTGTGCAACAGCCTGATTGGTAAATGTCGTTGCACTTACGATTCCAACATTCCATTTTCCGGATTGTACGAATACTGTTCCAGCACTTAATGTACTGTCCACATCAACAAATTCTTCATTCTCTGTTTCTAATACAATTGTTCCCTTCGTAGCAGAAACATCTACTCCAGAAAATTCACCGGTAAGTTTTATCACATAGCCATCACTTCCGTTTGCTCCTGTCATATTCCACTTAGAAACAGAATCCGATGTATTGATACATTTTAATGAATCTTCAACTTCTACTACCGCAGCAGAACTAATTCCATATCCATTGAAATCCAGTGTGATATCCACCGGGTTGCCTTCTGTATCCTGTGTCTGTGCACAAAATACTGCATTCTGCGCAAACGCCGGCATGGTCACGTTTGCATTCATTTTGGCAGATTCTACAAAGGTAAAGGTATAAGTTCCCTTATCACTTCCAAAATCGGTTGCCATCGAAGCGATTGCAGATTCAAGTGAGGTATATTTTGTAATTAACTCCGTACCTGTCACACTATCCGTATGCGCTACATTTACGGTCTCTCTTGCTGCTATCAATGTATTACCATTTCGGATAATTGTTTCCTTTTCCGCCTGGTTATATAACTTAAATCCACTTGTTGGAACATCTGTTGCACTTGCTTTAATTGTCGCTATTGTTTCACCACTGTCAAACTTAGTGTAGCCCAAATCTTCCAGTACAACATCCTCTGCATCATCCGCAATACGCATGATTTTTTTACCGAACACAACGGAGCCTGATACACCGGCATAATCCCAGTTTACGTTAAGTCCTTCAGAACCAACAATAAACTTGCCAGTCTTTTGCACCTTGTTATTTTCATCTACCAATTGTACCAGATTAAATTGCATATCCTGCTTGGTAGAATCCTCGGCGCTCTTATCGGCGGTAAAAATACCCAAATGTCCTTTTACATTAAATTCATCATAAATATTCATTGTTGCACTGGCATAGTCTTTGTTCCAATAATTGTATATTTTGGAATCACTGCCTACTTCATAAGCACGTTCACTCACAATCAATGTACCAATATCAATATTTCCATATGCAAACAATTCCTCTGTATTAATGGTTCCAAGTAATGCTAAATCATGTTCTTTACCAACTCCATAAAGTTCCGTTGAAACTACTGCATTTACAGAGCAGTCCTCATCCATATACACATTTCCCGTGGCATAAAAATTACTGAGTTCGCTTGTTTTGACATTTCGGCATATAACCCGAGCATCCTCCGGATCTTCATCAGGATCAGCCTGTACAGTAAAATTGCCATAGCAATATTGCACATTTAATGTTAAGTCCTCATACACGGCTGTCTTATTACTTCCATTTGAACATCCAAAAACAGTTTCATTTGGGTATGCCTCTAACGGTTGATAAAGCGTACCATTCTTCAAGCAATCCACATTGAAGTAACCACCATTTGCCAATGTTAACTGATAACCATTCAAGTCCACTTCACAATAAGAAACTTCTGGAGCAACAGATAATGGACTGTATCCACTCATGATAGAATCCTGCATTAACTTAATAGTATATCTTGTATTTTCTCTCCCTTCTATCTCTACATCATCATACATGGCCCACACAGCATATATCATTTCAAAATATTTTCCAATCAGTTCTCCATCCCCATATAAATAAATTCCCGCTTCATAAGGAGTTCCCACAATTTTGGAAATATAATTTTGAATAAACATACTGTTATTCACAAACATGTCCTGATATTTTGTTCTGCCAAATTCACTTTCTGTCTTATATTTAATTCCACCGGTAGCATCATAGTAATACCACTCGTCTTTGTCTGCATCAATCTGAACAATGTTGTAAGTATGATAATTGGCATCCGTACCGGTTAGAATTTTGGTTCTAATACCAAATTCACGCAATAATCTAGTTAAATATAATGCATACGCCTGACAAGTACCTGTCTTATTTACGATCGCTGACCATGCACTATGATATTTCGGTGTTACTGTTCCAATATAATTGACATTATCATATACATACTGACAGCAGGCGTCCGCGATTGCTTTACGTTCAGCAGTTGTATAATTTCCATCCGCTCTATAATACTGCTTCCACAAATCATTCAAGCCGCCGTTTTCATTCGTTAGAATATAGTCTATCTTTTGGGTTACCTCTGCTTCCTGCTCAGCAGTTGTATAATAAACCTGCTCCAGTTCAATCTTCCACCATTCTTGTCCTTGCAGGTATACAGGGGTCTGTGTCAACCAGCCTTCTCTATGATCCACTACCTTTTCCGGATCAAAGCACTGCCATTTTAAGTAGTCTCCTTCTTCCGGCAGCATTCCTTCTCGCTCAGCAGCAAAATCATACACATCATCAATGCCACCCCACTCATAATAGCCTTCCTGCGACACATAATAAGTTCCACTTGCTTTACGGGCAACCATATCCTCTCGCATTGCCTGATTTAAACTTTCAGCCGTTAAATGTACACCTAAATCACACTCTCCTAACTTCGTATAGGCATCATCCCCCGCCTCGGCAGTCTTTACCGGAATCTGTACCCAATAGCGTCCTATTCCACTTATATTTCTTTGTACAAAAATATAGTATGTTTTATCCGCCACAAATTCTTCCGAACATTCTGCGAATCCAATCGTCCACTCTACATCGGGATTAATCGGTATCATTTTCAATCCAGAATTTTCTGCTTCCTCATCTTCTTCAGTGGATATATAGCTACCAGTTGCCGGTGCAGAATATAAGCACCATGTAATGGAATCGCTTGAGTATCCATTCTGGTCCGTTGAAACAATCTCGTCCACAACAATGCTGCCATCCTCTTTTTCCATGACAAGATATAATTCACGATACTCTTGCGGACGCATGGTTATGCCGGTAACTTCCACATATTCTTCATTATTCTTTTCCGCAATATAGATTCTCTTATAATCTTCAATATCACCACTTAATGAACGATATGGTACACCTTTATTGGATACAGCCTCACAACCATCTATGCTGCCTCCATTCATTACGACTTTGTAATAATAAATTCTATTACTGCCGTTCTCATCCAGTAATACATTACTATCCCACCAGGTATAAGATGAAGCCGTATTACTACATCCATAACTTTCTTCTACCAGTTCATAGTTTCCGACCACACCATCTATGCTCTCTGCACGGTAAATATCAACCCAGGTATAGGTCCCCGGATCTTCTGTTCGTTTATTCTCAATTTCCCATGCTAATCTTGTTTGTCCATAGTATTGTTTATCCAAAGATAAATTCGTAATACTTTGACCAATAACCTGAATCTCTTTTGTAACTACATTACTGACATACTGATACTCTTTTTCTTCAAATACATACAAAGTATATTTACCCGGCTGTATCTCAGATGGGGTCGAAAATTCAAATTCTCCAGTTGTCACTTCTGAATCATATATATCGCTATTATGCGCCAATAGTTGTCCACTTTCATCTGCAATAACCATAGAAATTTTATCATAATCAAGCGAACCAAGCGCCGTTACATCCACTGTAAAATAGCCATTATATGGAATTGTATCCGGAAGAGTTGCATTAAATCCGGTATCATCACTCTTAAAAATAACATTCCATTTTCTAACTTCATTTTCATACTGTGTCACGTCAAACTTTTTATAAGGCGTAGAAGTATAATCACTGTACAATGTCATAAATACCTGTTCTGTATTTAATTCAATCGCAGGTGTACTCCCGATATTAGTTGACATGTATCCACTAATCGTTTCATCGAAATGATAACCATATTCCGTATTTGTTGCTTCCGATTCCGTCAACAAACGCACATTTTTTATTGCCGCCCGCTCTATATCTGTAAACCATGCACTTTCACCGGTTGATAAATATTTTGTTGTTATTGCTTCCTCACTAGAAAAATCTGTTGTCACATGTGCACCTGCGCCCCATAGCAATGCTGTATTTGTATCCCAATCCGGATCCAAGATTTTCCATACATCGGTTCTACAATAATTCGATAGTTTCAAATCAGAAGTATTTGTTCCTGTAACACTTCCCAAACCATAAATAATATCACCTTCCCAGTAACCCGAAGTAGGAGCTACCGTAGGTGTAAGCACGCTTGGCAAGCCAAAATATCCCGCATAGATCGGTCCTTTTTCAGTAGTGTTTTTACTCACTGCTGCCGTCAGAAGTTCATCCACTGTTTCCTCTTCTGTTGTTTCCTCCTCGGTAGTCGCCTCCTCAGTCGTTTCTTCTTCCGTTGTTTCAGGAATCGAAGATGTTTCTTCTGAACTTTCTTCCTCCGAACCATCTTCTACTATAGAAGACTCCTCCTCAAAAGAACCTTTTTCCTCTGTCAGGCTTTCCTCCTCAACAGACTCTTCCTCAGAAGACAAGCTTTCCCCGGTTTCAACCAGTGTTCCCTCTTCTTCTGTCACAACATCTACTACATTTCCCGACACACTTGGTGCTGCCGAAACACTCATGGTATTGCCAAATAACATCGTAATCATTAATACAACCGCTAATACTCTTTTTCTCATATGTACCACCTTTATAATGACATAAATATACATAATAATTATACCATGTATAGTGTCAAAATACTAGAAAATACGCTGTTATTGGTATATTTTGTCATAAAAAACAGGCGCAGTAAAATGCGCCTGTTTTCATGCTTAGTATACTGTGTATTTTACCCTGCAGGATATTGGTTCCTGCACTAATTCACCATCTACTTCTCTATACATTTGTCCTTCTATATATACATTTAAATAACAGGTATAAGAACCTGGTTGAATGGAGTAATACTCAACTCCATCGTAACAGATGGTTTCCAATGTATTTGTTCCCTGAATCGTAATTCCTTCCGGCAATGGATGATTTGATTTTACTTCAACCGATTGTATCGTACCGACATTGGAACGAAGATTTACCGGTTGTGTATTGTTTGCACTACTTACATAACGGAATAATGCAGGAATCTGATCCACCGTAAACCGAACAGCGGACTGTGTCGGTTGAATGGATAAGTCATCCGTTAATAAAACTCTTGCTGCCCTTCTATCATTTCCATCAAAACCGCACTGTTTTACTAATTCAAAGCGGAACGCATATTTTTTACCTTTTACAAACTTATAATCAGCTTTTGCTTTTACCGTAATGGTTCCTTTTTCCTCATCGTAAGTGAATGTAAATGCATCACTTCCGTCATATACACTACTGCTGGTTCTTTCAGGCTCAATCAAATTCACTTCTTCAAAATCATCCGTGAAGTTAATCTTATTTACCGTATAAACAACCGCCGTATCATCCCGTCTAAGTACATCAATGCTGCCATTGCTAGTCACAGAAACGGCTGCCTGTTTTTCATGAAGTTTAACGGTTACGGTAATTTCCTGATCCGATACAATGCCATTTGTAAACTGAGGAACACAGGTAAACATATATGTAGAACATTCCGGTTCGCCCACGATAGAAGCAACCAGTTTACCATCAGCGTAATCTAACAAAACTGCGGTATCCTTGTTAGCAAATAATGTTTCTTTACATGGTGTGATTTCAAAATCTGTCAATGTAACATTTGCCTGACTAACTGAACTGACACCTGTAGAAGCTGTTTCATCCGGATAGTTACGATTCAACATAAGAATTGTACTTTCCAGTTTTACTTTTGGTATAACACTTTCGCGCTGCAAAGCCACTTCCACTGTTACTGGCACATCCACATAATCCTCCGTTGTAACCAGTAACGGAATATAATATGTTTTCACTTTTATTTCATTCGTATTCCACGAAAGTGTAATATTGCTTCCGTCCGTTGTCAGCGAACTAATCACATTGGATGCCGTCTGGTAATATGAAGATTCTACGTCTAAAGCTACACTTTGTATTCCAGTTAAAGAAACAGTCTTTGCTCTGCTTGTCTTTTCTGATAATGCAACTGTCATTTCCGGTGTTTCCATAAATGCCTGATAATTCAGTAGTTTTCTGCCTCCATCCACCACTAAATCCGGAGCTGTGTTCTGGATATAAATGGTAAGCGGAACTAACTGCTCTTCAAAACCTGCCGCCTGGACTCTTACATATCCTTTTATAGAAAGTCTGTCCTTGTACTCTTCTATATGGTTAATACTTTGATTCAGTACCAGTTTTGTTTCTTCACCAGATTCGATTGTAAAATTATTCGTAAAGGTATTTGTATCATCTGCATCTGCCAAATCAAGTATCTCAAAATCTTCCACCGCAGAGCGGATTGTCAGAGGATACTCAAGATTGGAGTAATATCGATTCACTCTTAATGAATTTACCGATATTTTTGGAGCCGAATTTTTCACCTGAATCTTTAATGTCTGAGTGAAAGTATCCGTATAACAGATATTATCCAGTGCAATTTCAGATTCTATTACCACAGGTACACGATAAGTTCCATTACGCAGTGATGTTTTTCCCAACTCCGTAAATAATACTTCATATGCGCCATCAGTATCTTTTTCAATGCTAAAATACTGAGCATATCGATTCTCTGTATCAAATACAACATTTGTTACACTGGTTCCGTTTCCTAACGAATAAATATTAATAAACGCACCCTCGATTGCCTTTTTATTTAATGTAATGCTGCTTTCTGACAATCTTGGTCGATATGTGCTGTTGTAACTTCTTTGATTAGAAATTGTTACATATGCAATAACCGGTGCTGCATTCTTTACATTTTCTTTTGGCTCAATGGTTACTTTTACCACACCACTCTTAATTGCAGTAAGAACGCCATCCGCATCCACTCTTGCAACACCCTGTGCATCTTCATTGCGGTCGGACATCTCAACTGTATAACTAAATTCCTTCGCTGCGTTGGCAGGATATACACTGGTTTCTAATTTCAACGTCCCCTGATCTTCTTTTATCACAAGAGAATCATTTAATAATTCCATGGATTCTATTGCATTTTTTACTGTTACAGTACATGTACCGCTGACATTTCCTGAATATGCTGTAATAGTTGCTGTTCCCGGTGCTACTGCAGTCAGTTTACCAGTTTCATCCACCGTAACAACGCCTGTATTAGAAGATTTCCACTGCAGTTGTTCTGCCGTAATTCCTTCTGGTTGAATGGACGCGGTCAACTGGGTAGCATCACTACCCTCAACATTTCCATACAATGTCACATTTTCCGGTTCTAATGCAATTTCGGTTACAACACCATATAGTGCATATACATATTCAACAATTTCACTATCCTCATTACCATAAGAACGGGCATATGTGCGAATACGCAAGGTGTTGTTCCCCATTGTAATATAGTTCTGATACAATTTGCTTGTAGCGGACTCAGCCGGATTGCTTTCATCTAAAGTATAATAGATATAAGAATCCGCTGTTGGCGAATACAGGGAGACGATATCACCTTTTTCCAAAACATTACTTGTCTGCGAAGAAACTACCGTTTTCGTTTTGCCAATGGTTATCGTTTCAGTTGCTGTCGCACTGCTGGTATCAAATTCATCCTCTACAATATATACATCTCCATTTTCATCCACTATTTCATAGTTTACCAAACGATTTTCCACTACCGCTATTGCCTTAATTGTTATTTCATCTTCTTTATCAAACAATAGCACATCCTTATACAAAGTTGCATTTTCATCTGGTTCACTGCCATCGAGAGTATAGTAAATGTCCGCGCCTTTTGTCGCTGTATTAAGAGTAACTTCCTTACCTCCTAATACATTTTCTACCACAATTTCAGGTGTTGCCACAGGCACTTCCAAGCATTTATATGCACACTCACTTGTCACATTTCCCGGCTTATATGCAATAACATTGATTTCTCTCCAGCCTGGTTCTGTCACTTGGAAAGGTCCTGTATACAAGGTTGCATCCGTTGCCGGTCTTGTTGGTATACTGCCGTCCACTGTATATGCAATGGTTGCTCCTTCCACCGCCTGAAGCGTAACTGTGTAAGTACCATCTTCATTCTGCTCTTCCCATATAAATGGAGTAGGTAATTGATCAATTTCATATGTAGCAGTCAGCAGACAGTCCTCATATCCCTCTGCCGTACCAAGCACCTTAATTACATGGGTTCCTGCTTCCGTAAGCATAAGCCCCTCTTCCGGAAACAAATCACTTTCTGTAGTCGGGTCTGCAACGGTATCCGGGTCCAACTCATCCAGATTACCATATTCGTTTAATCCCACATAGGCATAAGTATAATAGAGTTTTGCACTTGTCGGATTTGTTGCTGTATAGTCCAAAAAGTAGCCTTCATCCAGCACTTCTTCCGTCTTTCTTACTGCCACCTGCGGCTGTCCCGTTATCGTAATCACAACATCCGCATATTTATCCGGATTATAAACGGAAGTTGCCCGTACAGTTACCTGTCCATTTGCCAGCGCTGTCACGAGACCATCTGTTGTCACCTTCGCAAAAGCCTTATCGCTCTCTTTTGGCAGAGTAAATATCACACTCTGGCTCACTCCGGCAGGGTAAACGGATGCCGTCAGCTGCAATGTTCCATTCGCTTTTGAAATAGAACTTCCACCAGATATATTTACCTCTACATCTTCATCCGTAAGGTCTACATACATTCCTGCAAAAGAAATATTGATACCTGCGCCGGACGGCGTATGATTCCCATCTGAAGGCACTATAATGGCCGCACCAGGATACAAGCTTCTCGCATTTCCAGTTACATAGTAATCCCTGACTTCTTCCGGCCAGCTTTGTCTAATATCTTCTGCCCATTCTTCCCCTTTAAATCCATAGGGTCCTTCCGCATTTTTTTGGAAAAGTGCAATACGGAAATTCAATAACAATTCCTGTTCCGTTATTTCAAGTAATTCTGCAATAATGGTTAATAAGTTTTCAGAACTGTTATCATATTGATTCATGGCATCACGATAAATCGTATCACCATTTTTATACTGAGTACGAATATACTGTCCAAATAAATAAGATAATGAATAACTACTTAATGTATCATAAGCCCCCCAACGCATCAGGGATACATCTCCCCTGGCAATATATGGATAATAGTTATAATACCAAACACGATCTGAACACTCATCCGGTCCATAACACAAGTGCTCTGCTGCCATGGAAAAAGCTTCGTTGATATAATCAGGCGTCTTAACCGTATATAAAGCCGGGTCATTAGCTCTATTAACTGCAAAATTAATCATATGCTGGAATTCATGCACAACAGTTCCTTTGCTGGCTGTCACATCATTTAACACCAGATTTGTTGTATCACGATCCATTCCCTGCCATGAATCAATATGCAGCATATCACAGTTACTTCCCGTTGCATTACTAAATGGGAAACTGGTATCAGCCGCAAAAAAGTAGCCCGCAACATAGGAATTTGAACTCATTTCATTTCCATCAATATCATAGCAGACCAAAGCAACCTTTCCATCTGCATCTCCATAAGCGGCATCCAAAGCACTGGCATCACCAAACATCTCAACCATCTTAGAATACTGTGTATCAAATTCTGTTGCCAACGTAGACATATACGCCTGCATCTGACTAGCACTTTTCACATAAATCGGATCATCTGCAGGAACCCATACCGTAGAATGTATTCCTATCGCTACACATATACATGTCACCGGTTTACATACATCATAACCATATTCATCCACTTCATTATTATTATCCAAATAAAAAACCTTTGTGTTTCCTACTGCATATGGCGTTACAGATGCTGTTTCTTCCTTCAAAGGCGCTACACTATTGGATGTGTTTTCACTTACCTTTAGTTCCGGCAGGCGGGATGCCGGGTCTATCAGACCACGTCCCCAGTTATCATAACCATAGATATCTTCTGTTGAAATACCATATATATTATTAACATTTTCAGAATACATTGCCGCCGCCACTATGTCGGATGATGGGAAAGTACCTGTCGCTTCATATCCCCCCGCCGTACTTGTATTCGTATTCGCAATCAGAAGATAGTCACCATCATAAGGCGCTGTTGTATCAACTAAAAACGATTCAGTCATGGAACGTTCTAAGCCAGCCTCGATTTCCTCAGCCGTCTCGGTTTCCGTCTCCATTTCTTCCGTCGTTGCTTCTTCTGTTGCCGCTTCTTCCGTTACTGTTTCTTCGCTTCCGCTCTCTTCTGTCCCGTTTTCAGCATCTGTTGATTCTGTTTCCGATGCTGATTCTTCAACTGTTGATTCTGTCTCTGATGAACTATTTTCCTCATCTTCCGTATCAATTACATTTCCTGACACAGATGCAGAACCCGTTTCTTCCTGATTAGAGACTACCTCAGAAACAATTCCACTTTCTGGTGTTGTTCCACTTGTCGTTGACGCAAAAGCGCTAACTGACATATTGGAAAACACTAAGATTGCTGCCAACATTCCGGCAATGATTCGTCTTCTCATACTCTTATCCCTACCTTACCTCATATATTTTTATCGATTCGATTTCCAAAACAATATCCTTTATCTGATCCACAGCATAAAACAAAACTTGACATGACGAGGCACTTTTTGCCTGGTATGTTGTAAAACCAGTTGTATATTTTTCCGACATAAGAACCATTGGATACCATGCCGTTTGGTTTGTTTTCACTCCCCAAAAGCCAGTTCCTTTTATCGAATATTCAAAGCGGTATGAAACGCCAGCCTTAAGCGCCGATACAGCCCCACCTGTCAGTTCACTCAAATCCAGATAATAACCAGCTTCCTGTGTTCCATCGGTAATACGTTTCAACCGTAATGTTTTTCCACTCAAACTGCTTTCATCATCCTCTATTGCTCCTGACATCTGATTGTTACCGTTAATGCCATATTCACCTAATGTATACGTTCCTTTACCGGCATCAAAGTTTCCTACTAATATATCGTCTGCGTTGCTGCCATCATTTACAACCGAACCATCTTTCATGTCCACACCAATTCTGGCGTACATTGTGCCATTGATTGTAGTCCCCGAGAAAGTCACATTTGTTCCCGCGTAATTGATAAACGTACCATTCAGAATACAACCAACAATATTGACATCATCTGCCGCAGTCACGATGCCTAACGCTGCTTTTCCATTTCCCGTAAACGTAGAATTTGAAATGGTTATATGCTCACAAGGATTTGCAGAGTTGTTTGTTTCGATATCAATACCATATTCCGGTGCCGTTCCGTTTGCATACTCAAAACTGCAATTGTCCACTGTCACATTGTTTGCACATACAATGGACAGGTTATTTCGCCTATTATTAAAAAGATGGCAATTTGTAATGCTTACAAAAGTACTTCCCGCGTCTGCATCCTGATCATGTTTAGAACCAATGTAAATACCATCTCCCCAGCAATTGGAAACCGCAACAGCGTTTATATGGACACTGGTACTATCATAAATACCAATACCCATTCCCCATTCACCTGCTGTACCACTATGCTGATAGCGTTCTCCTTTTATACTTCCACCGGAAATGGATACATTACTTGCATCCCTTACTAAAATCACATCTGAATGGTCATTCGCATTTCCAATTGCCTGCAATACTGCATCAGCAGACATAAGCAGATTCATATTACTCTTTAAGCGTATACTTGTTTCTGCATTGATGTAATACGTTCCAGACGGAACATACACCGTATTGCATGTATCGTTTAAATTCTGAATTGCTTTATTAAATGCTTCTGTATCATCTGCATCATCATATTCTCTAAACATTTGTGGAGTAAGATAATTCCCTTCCGGCTTTATATCTCCTTCTTTTTCCACAAACACCATACATTTCTTTACAAACTGTCTGTCAGCAGAATAGGCATTGATTACTGTCATTCCTGCTTTCTTTAATGTAACCATTCCATTCCCGTCCACAGATGCCGTTTCCGGATTGGAACTTTCCCACTGGATGGTTCGATAAGACGCATCCAACGGTTGAATATCCACCGCATTCAGTTGATAAGTTGTTCCTTCTAAACCTCTAATCTCTTCTGTATCCAATGAAAAAGAAACCACATCAATCACATCCACTGTAACCGTACACAATGCTTTTTTTCCTGTATCCTGGGAAACCGCCATGATGGTTACCTTACCTGGATTTTTCGCCGTAATCATACCCGTTTTATCAACAGAAGCTATCCTACTGTCAAAGCTCATCCAAAGGAGGGTTTTATTTTCCGCATCCACAGGAAACACAGACGCCGTCAGTTTACGGTTGCTGTCCACACCCATCTGCAAATTTGTTTCATCCAAAGAAACCTCTGCTACGCGGATGGGCTCATACTTTTTTTTCAAAATTTTAAAAGTATATGTTTTTTTCGCGCCATACTCTCCGATTCCCTGCAAAGTCACCTTCGCGCTTCCAGTGTTTTTGTTATTGTCATAGCCTGCTATTTCATAGCATGGAGTTGTAATCTCAACCCCATTATAACAATCAAACCAATTGGCATAAATATGGATATCCTCTGAAGTCAGTTCAATTTCACTCCCTGTATATACCTGATCATCTATTTTTACAATAAGCTGATTCAATTTTTTAGCACAAATACGATACTCTGCTGTGACAGATGAACCCGCAAAAGAATTTATACCAGCCGCAGTTACTTGTATCACCGTGCCAACCGCAGGGACTTCGCCATCTTCAATGCCATCATAATGGTAAATCAGATTTCTATCATAATCGATGCCTGCCTTTAGTTTTGTTCCATCTGCATCTACTATGGTAACCGGTGCTTTCCAGCCATTTGATTTTTCACTATATATACGGTCATCCACCTCTATTGTTCCTGCACTGATATCCCCGGGAAGTATTTCAATTTGTGTAATACTACTATAGCCCTTATAATTTCCCTTTCCAGTAATCTCACAAGTCATGATCCCAACCTGTTTATTATCGGTCAGTTTAACCGTATAGTCTGTATTTTCTTTCAGGGTATAAACGTTTTCACTTCCGGCATTTTCAACCAGTTCAAAGTTTGGAACCACGCCGCCTTTTGTATATACTGCTATCGGGTTGCCACTACCGTCTGTATCCTGCCAGTTTATATGTAAATCTGTATTCACTGTAATGTCATATGTTTTTATGAATGTTCCTGTATATCTGCCCATTCCTGTAAAAATAATGACAGCCTGTCCAACTTTATCATTATTATAATATGCAACAGAATAATCCACGCCCTCTGTCAACTCTTCACTGTTTTCTCCGTAGACAAGCACACCTGCTTTTGCCTGATAAATACCGCCACTTTCATCCAATGCTTTTCTTGAAAAAGAAATTGTTTCCTGCCAGTTTACACCTAATAAAGCTTCCTCTATATTCCGGTCACCAACCACTGTAATCTCCAGTTTCTTGACGCCGACATATCCTGCTTCTTTTCCCAATTCAGAAGGATATACTTCCACATAACCGATTCCTGCATCCTCAGCAGATATGCTGTATTCATAGAGATCTGAAGATATTTCTTCATTTCCTGCCTTAACAGAAAGAATCTGTACATCTGCTTTTGTCAAAGCCTCTCCGCTATACTCATAACTATCTTTATCCAAGAAAATCTTTGCATTTTGAAAATCCAGGTTCTTATCCCTGATCACTTTTAATTTTATGGTAACGGAGCCGCTGAAATTTCCTTTTCCATTAACGATATACTCATACTCTTTTCCATCTTCATAAGAATCGCCGTACTTATAATCTTCCGGCAGAGTACTGTAATCACAGACAAACTCCTTTTTATATGATAACTTTCTATCCCCCAGCATAATCTCGGGCAATAAAAGTGTTATTTTTTTCTTGTAATAAACAACCTGTTCCGTTTCATAAGAACATTCCTGCGCTATATCCCTTGGCGCAATGGTATAATACAGCGTCTGATTGCCACTATATTGGCCTATCAAAACAATTCTCACAGAAGGGGCATTGGGCAAATCATATTCCCCTGCATTCACATTGTTTCTATATGTAAGTTTATAATCTTTCCCTTCCTCTAGAAGTATGCTGTTATGATAGATCTGAAGGTTCTGTTTTACCTCGTCTCCCGTATAACGCAGAGATTCGCTTTCTTTTTCAAATCCTTCCACCCAGATATCGTTGGTAAGTGATATTGCGTTAGCACTTTTGAGCGGGGATTCTGTTAGGATTTCTTCTTCCACCTCAGTTGGTTCTTGTGTTGAGGGTTCTTCTTCCGTCTCAGCATGTTCTTCTGTTGAGGGTTCTTCCGTCTCATCATGTTCTTCTGTTGGGGGTTCTTCCGTCTCAGCATGTTCTTCCGTTGAGAGTTCTTTTCCTATCTCAATAGGTTCTTCCAGGATAGATTCTGTTGTTTCTTCGCTTTCTGGAACGAATTCTATTTCGATTGGATCTTCCTCTGATTCCATTTCCTCGGTTGACTCTATTTCTGTTGTTGATTCCTCTTCCGTGAACGCTTCTTCTGTGTTTTTCTTCTCTTCAGTAGAAATAGTCTCTTCTTCCTCTGTCGTTTCTTCTATTATCAGAGCATTATCTGAAACTGCAATTACAGTTTCTTCTGTCGTACACGCTTCCGTATTTACTTCTATATCAATATCTGGTACCGCATTTTCAGGTTCTTCCATGTCGAATTCCCGGGCAGCTATCTTGTCTGACTCCTGTGCCGACACCCGCGGTATGCTTCCCGGCACTTGTGTCGAATTCCACATTAAAATCACCGCCAATAAGATGACAAATACTCTTTTTCTTATGTTCTTAATCACAATATCTTCCTTTTCGTTTACAAACCTTCTTCCCCACCATTATCATAGCATATTTCGCGCTTATCCACTACATGGAAATACCGAAAACCGCAAAAAGAGTATGATTTTACAATTCTTTTTGTCGTTTCCCGACTAAACTTACCTTTTTGCGTGTGTTAGTCGGGCTTTTTATGGCTTACAGGCCTACTATTCTTATCATTTTCTCTTATTAGTTGGGCCTATGAACCTACTATTCTTATTATTTTTCTTCAATAGTTGGCTTTTTTAGCTACATAAATCCTACTATTCTCTCCTTTTTCATACGTTAGTCGGTTTTTTATTGGACCCAAAAACAGCGGGGCATTTCTGCCCCGCTGTCGTGTCAGCTGCTATAATCAATGCTCTACATCACTGACTTAGAATCATCATAACCTATGAAGTTTCTTTTAATTGCCAACAAACTCTGCGCCCATGTAAATATCATTTCCACTCATATAGCCGTTACATTTATAATTGGTCTCATTAAATGTATCAAATGAATATAAATCCCAATCATTTGCATCAAGATATTTACCTGTAATAATCTTTGTACCCGGTGCTACTGTTAAAGCCTTTGTTGCAACCGTTTTTACCTGAATATTGCGAGAGTTACCTTCGCTAATATAGATTACGGATTCATTGTTCTTAATCGTCTTACCGTCCTCATCTTTTTCTGTCAGTGTAACACCATTAACCTTCATTGTCTTATCATCGAATCGCCAAATCTGTGCATTACATTCACCATACACACATGCAACATTCATTGTCAAGTTGCCACGTACTCGAATGATACCGCCAGACATCGGATTA
The DNA here is from genome assembly GCA_964531805.1 of uncultured Lachnospiraceae bacterium. Classification (GTDB taxonomy): domain Bacteria; phylum Bacillota; class Clostridia; order Lachnospirales; family Lachnospiraceae; genus RGIG8767. Next base: position 30,038 of record CAZHGE010000004.1, on the reverse strand, counting down.
TAATAAAGTTCTTTGATTGTTACATTTCCATCTGTAAGAATCTGTCCGCAATCTTCATCATTTTCAGGTACTGTGCCTTCCTCTGGATTAACAGGATTTACAAAATGAATCGCATTCAATCCCGTAATATCTTTTGCCTTAAGGCGGGAATTACCAATGATAAACAATTCTCCTTTGGCTCCGCCGGTAATGTTTCCAATGCATGTTACGCAATCTTTCAAATCAACAAATTCTCCAAGATCCTCATCACATGCTGAATTAGCCCATACCATGAAGAAGTTACCTACAGCAAAGTTTGCGGTAGTTGGTACTGCTTCACCTTTGACAGTCTTCATTGGAAGAAGTTTCATTCCATCGAAAACAGTATTGCACTTAAGTGAAACATTTCCTGAGAACTTCATCACATGACCATTACCAACAAGTACTACTTCGCCTGCTTTAGATGGAAGTGATAAGGTCTTGAACTGACCATTCAATTTCTCATTACCAATTTCCACGTCCTTCAAAAGATCAATTCTATAGTTCTTATAAACTTTTGTAACCTTACCATTTTCTTTTATTTCTTCCTGTAATCCCATGCTGTCAATTGCTTTAACTGCTTCTTCAAAGGATCTAAATAACATGGATGTACCATCATTCTCAACCACAAGTCTGACTTCCATATTATCTACTCTGCCATACTGAATGTTGTTACCAGATTTATACACATCGAAGTCTTCTGTGTAATAGCCCATAAAAGTTTCACCAGAATCATCAGAATAATCTTCCGGTGTACCATTATCATCATGCCAGCCATAACATGGATTAAACCATGAAGCTGCTGCTTTCGGAGCAGTCAAAAGAATTAAATCATCTGATAATGATACATACTTCCATGCGGAATTGTTGTAATACAATCCGATTGTAATTGCAGACTGGTCTCTGATAATATTTTCCCCTTCTGCTGTTACAGTTCCCTTAATATTAATCTGGCTCTTACCATTCTTATCCTGTTTACCTTCGATTGTATTATGGTTATCTCTCAGTATTACATTATTCAGGGTTACCTTACCATCATTTCCGGTTGTAAGTCCTGCTTTCATGTAAGAACTTGCCATTGATAATGTGTTAGAAACCGTAATGTTCTTAGCTGAAATACCACTTTGTAATTCATTTGGTGGATATCCCATACCATCCACTACTGGGAACGGTTTTTCATCTTCTTCGACTACCGGGAATGGTTCTTCACTTTCGCCCATGGTCAGGTTCTTGACATTGATGTCCTTCTTATCACTGATAGCCATTGCTCCCGGTTTAAGAATCAATTCACCAACTCCTGAAATACCATCTGAAACCGCAAAGCAGGAACGTCCATTTGTGTCATCTCCCAGATTGTCATCATAGAAGCTGGTATTTCCTAATGTTACAATTCCCACATTGCTAATCTGTGTAAACATATTGTTGTATGTGGTTCCATCTTCTTCTGGAGCAAATTCCGGAATGATAGTTGCTGTTCCCTTTGCAGAACCGGAAAGTTTCATCATCGGTTCGTGCCAGCCCATATTATCATAGTCTGCGCCTCTTGGAACCTCATTCATAAGTAAGTCATAATTACCAGTATTCAATGTATAAACTGTGTCATAATAATTATTACCAGTCTTCTTCATTGCTACGATTGGAACACGGATTTCAAGGTCTGTCTTAAGAGTGACTGTTGTTCCAGTCATCATGATACCTTCGATATCTGCAATTGGATTACCTTGTTCATCTAAACTTAGTTCGCCCTGATCATTTGTATAGTAATCATCTTCACCAACAATTGTAACTTTTGCTGCCTTAGCTGGCAGTGTTAAGTTCTTAATTGGCTCACCATAAGCACCAATATCCTCACGAAGAATAATATCGTAATTCCATCCTGCATTCGTCTTCGAAGGTGCAAAGTTCAGTTTATCAATTTCTTTAACAGCCTGTTCCCATGTAAAGAAGCTTCCTTTGTATGTTTCATGTCTAACCGCCTCTTCATCTTCGTCAACCATCACATAACCCACTATATCAATACAAGCAGGATAAAGTGACAGATATACAGCTCCATCCATCTTGAACAGACTGTAATAATTGAATGATTCTGCATCTGTTACAATTCTTACATCCTCAGAAACCTGTAATTTTGGTGCTGTAATCACCTTCTGGTACGCTGCCGGCTTATCTTCCGGTTCAATTGTGACATCCATTACTTCGTCATCATTTAAGAGACGATATGCTTTCATATCCGTATCGTACATATACTGATAAACTGTCAAATCTGTACCGTTTCCTAAAATACCATCAATTGTAAGCTGTGGTGTTGCCTTCAACCAATCCTTATTTGTATAAGTTGTATTAATAGCCAATTCACCATTACCAACAATATTTGTAATCTTAATAGAGTTCTTGCTGGTTAAAAGCATTGTTCCTGAAATATACACAAATACATCTGTAACTGTTACTTTTCCTTTTACAGATAATACACCTGTTTCTCCGGCATGAAGTGTTGCAAGAGCCGCATCACCAATTACATATGCCGCATTACCGCATACCTCTAATACACTACCCTTGCTTGATGTTACTTTGCTGAATACAAGCGCATATTCTGCATTTCCTTCCAGTCCATACATAGCAAGTTCATTATCTGCAATATTCGCCATTGCTGTGGCATGTGCATTTAAAGTAGATGTACCTACGCCAAATGTCACTCTTACGCTGCCAAGTACTGGTGTAACGTAGTTAGAAGGTGTAAATACAACTTCTTTATCGACCGTCTTTGTGGTACCTTCTGTCAATATTACATTTTCAAAGGTCAAATCACACTTCGGAGACATGGTTCCTGTGTATTCTACAATAACCTTATTTCCCGCATCTTCACTCATAATAGTAAGTGATTTTGCTTTATTTGCTGCTGGAAGTGCCAGTGAACCATATGCTGCTACACCGTCCTTACCAGCTGTCTTGATGATACCATCATTACCATATACTTTGTTACCTTCATCATCATAGTTTATTGGAATATTGCGGAGGATAATTCTATAATCCGCATTCTTATCACCAATATTGTTGATAATTGTGATTGCATCTGCATATGTTGCCACATAAGTTTCAGAAGGAAGTCCATTTTCAGTATAGGTTTCCAAAATTACTTCCATTCCGGAAATATCACCATTGTAAACATAGTTCTTCGCATCTTTACGCGCATTTACATTACCAGCAAATTCCACATCACTTCCATTCCAATTAGTAAATGGTTCTGCGATAAACTGTTCTGCTGCTTCTGTTTTTGCAATTACTAATGGCTGATTCTGGTATAAGTCTGCCTGAGATTTATTGAGATCATCTCCTGAACGGCCCTCATAAATCTCTTTCTTCGTTGCAAAATCATACAATTTCATCATAACTGGTTTATTAACAGTTCCATTAATTGTCATCTGCGGAACACCTTTTGCAAGATATGTTCCTAAATAACTCATGCTGTCCTGTGTACTGTTATCTACCGATCCGATGATTGTTGCATTCATTCCAACCCATGAACCGCCTGATGCTAATTTTAACTCATTCACTTCGGATTTTGCATTTGTAACAAGTGCAGTATCATATAATTTCATTTCTGCGATATTTGTAATACCGCCTGATAAATTCAGCGTGTCTTTTTCTGTTATACTACCAACTGCATTTACCATAACTTCTGACATGTTATTAATAGCCAGTTTTGTTACATTCTTTTCACCGGTAATATTTTTCAGATAACCTTTTACAACAGATTTTCCGTTAGAAAGAGTCTCTGTTATAACAACGGTTACATTGTTTAATGCCAGTTCACCTCTGCCAATGATACCATCCTTCTTCACATCACTGTTTTTCTTATGTGCAATAGAGAAATCAGCGCTGTTCTTAAGCTGGATATCCTGTAAGGTTACGACACCGTTTGTTGCGATATCGCCTGTAAATGTAATAACAGGATCTTCTGATTCATTTGTACCATCCACCACTAAGGAAGCCATCTTATCCTTAGCAGGCATTGTAATCTTACTTACTGCAGTTGTGTCTGTAACAGCAGGATCTGCTATATCACCTGCAATACCAATTACATAGTCAGCATTCTTATCTGCTTTTGCCGTAATGTATGCAGTTGCCTGTGCCAAGTCCACACAGTCTGCCAGTTTGGTTGTTTCATCTGCCTTATAAACAGTTACTGCATTTCTAGGATCTTCTACTGCATAAACTGCTCCAGTTGACCACTGTGCATTTGCAATTAAATTACTATCTGCATTATAGAATACAACATTTGTAAGGTCTGCCTGTTTTACAGATATTAATTTGCTGTCTGCAACCAGATTAAGTTTTACCTCTTTGGCATCATACTGTGCAGGTGTTCTTTCGATTACATGATAGAAATTAAATCTACTATCAGGATGACTTACCGTAATATCTCCTGTGATACTTAAATCGGAATAATACAGTTCATTTACCATAGCCTCAGATAATGGACTAATAATATTCTTGATTGTCGAGCCTTTGCCTACCGTTAAGCTGGACGCACTAGCATAAACAAGGTTTGTCACAGTCGTTTTTCCAGTTACCGATAATTTTGCCACATCATTACTATTCTCATTTGTACTAACCAGTACTAAATCCATTACATTTGTAATATCACCAGAAATTGTAAGATCCTGTGGAAGATAAAGCCATACTGTATCCGCTTTATTTTTACCTGTAATCTTACCAATCTGTGTTGAGGCAATATGGTCTAAACTTAAAGTATAACCATTAACAGAAATACCCTTTTCTTTACCATTTGCACCCTGTGGTTTTAAATCAACACCACAGAAATGTGTATCACAACCTAAAGAAAGATCGTTATTATAATAGATAGCACTGCCATTTGCTGTAAAAATACTTAAGTCTGCTGCTTTTGATGGCAGATTTACCTTTTCATAAGTAACTTCATCCTTAACAATATCTCCACCAACATCATTCAGTAATTCGATTTCATATGATACAGAAGTATCTTTTAAGGATTCAATTACCGCTACTGCTTCATTGAAGGATGTATAGTAATTATACAATGAAGTGTCTATGAACTCTCCATTTTCGCCATAAATTACTGTAGAAAGCGCTACTTCTATTTCGTCTGAATAACGGACAAGAATGTCATTTCCAGACTTCTGTAAAATGTAACCTTCTGTATCCTGTTCAATCTGATATTCTTGTGCATTATCTTTTAAGCATTCTGAATCTGCTTTAAATGCACTGATATTTGCTTTGGAAGCAGTTAACAGTTTATTACTATAAACAGCTTCTACTTCATTGCCCTTTTTATCTACAGTTGGATAAGTTCCACCAAGATAGAATCCTTCTGGACCTTCTACATTTACAACAATCTTATCATCTGGATCTTCTAATACCACGTTACCAGAAATATTTAATACAGATGTTAATTTCTTTTCATCCAATACAGTCTGTAAATATGCACCACTTGTAGTTGTCAAGGTACCTGTAATATTGAATGTCTGTCCGTATACAGCAATATCCGGAATATCTGCTTCGCTTTCATTTTCCGGTAAATAGCCCGATAAAGTAACATTTGTAAATGCCGCTTTACCATAAACATCCAATTCACCACCTGTCATATTCAGGTTTTTAACGGTAGCAGAAGCAGTTATATAGCCTCCATTACCTACCGCTGCCCGTCCATCATTCGTAATATCCAAAGTTGTAACATTCAGTTCTGCTGCTTTGTATGATATCTTTTCAAACGTACCCGATGTATATTCGTTTACCCACAGAGAACCGCCATCAACCTGTACTGTCGCAAAATTTTTAACAGTTCCTTCTACAAATGCATTTGGTCGGTCTTCCACGTATGTTGTAGGCTGCGTCGCATACAATGTACCCGCTTCATCCACAAGTAAAACAGCTTTGCCACTGCCGTCGAGTATCATGGCATTATTAAATGTAACATCACCGTTTACTTTCAGCGTATAAGCACCCTTAACAGTTACTTTTACAGGATCGTAGAATTTCTCACAACGATTCATTGCCTCTTCAATAGTCAGGTACTTCTCGCCTTCCTGAAGATATTTTTTATCTACAGAAACCACCTGTACAAAGTTAATATTATCTAATATTACATTTGAATTAAATGCAATATCCTTCATGTAGTATACATCCGCACCTGTGTCTGCTGTTAATGTCAATGTATCTGCACAGTTAACATTTGGCATAGTCAGAGTAATCGGTGTATCTACTGTTGTGATAGCTGCTGGTGTTCCTTCTCCATCTACCTGGAACAAGAATCTGATTGTGTAATCTCTCTTTGTCTTGAGATTATTAATTTCAGCAACTGCATCCGCAAAGGTTTCAAATTTAACCTGTACCGGACCACTTTCATTTGTATAGCTTAATTCCACCTGCGGAGCCAGGCTCTTATATACAAATATACCGGATTTCTTATAAATATATCCAGTCCAGTCAGCAATGGATACTGTTTCTGTATTCGCTTTTGCTGCCCTTACAAATGGAATACCGGTGCCCGCTGCCAGACTTGCCAGTCCATCCGTATCAGTAACTGATAATCTTCCCTCAACCGTACCATTGCTCAATTCAAAGTTTACATTACCCTGAATTTCTCCTGAAACAGTCATAGTTGCTTCTGTCTTAGTAACAGCTTTTGTTTTGCTATCTATAGTCAATTTTGGTGCTGTTACAATTGTTGCCTGGTCAGAATCAGAATTTACATTTGCAACCGCAATCTTACTAAGACCAGTAAATGTATCTGCATACATCATGGTAAGATCACCAATTGAAGTTTCTCCTGCAACTACTAAATCTGTGTTCTCTAATTTAATGGTATTCACATTTGATAATTTATCAACTGAAACTATATCACAGTCTGTTAATACTAGTTTTGAACCTTTCGCTACACCACTGCCGGAAATGCTGTATGTAACTGCCTTTCCATCTTCCACATCACTCAATATAGTTTCTTTCATCTTTAATGTGAATTTATCTAATGTAACTGTACCGCTGTTTTTAGCATTTAATAATATATCCTCAAATGTCACATTTGATTGAATTTTAAGATCTTTATTATAAGTAATCGTTTTTATTCCACCCGCAGAGACAATAATTACTTCCTTTGCCTTTTTCGGGAAGGTGTAATCGATTACTTTCTTTGTTTTTTCATTGTATGCCTTATCATCTGCATTTAATGTAATTACATATGACTTATCAGGACTTGCAATCTTATCGATTTCATTAAATGCATCCTGTAATGAATCAAAACGGTTCATTTCCTGTGTGATCAGATTGTCCTCTTCTACACTCATTAAAACGGATAATACAACCGCATCATTTTCATTTGTACCACTTACGATAAGTTTATCTTCTTTGTGTGTAAAATCAAAATCACATCTATTATCGCCACTATCTGTAACAAACCAAATTGGAGATACCAATTGTGCAGATGCTAATTTAGATCCGCCATCCAGTGCAATAACTTTTACTGCGAATGGCATTACTTCTGCTCTATCATCTTCTGCAACAGCAGTTTCCCAATTATTAAGTTCTTCCTCTGTCGGATAACGATAACCTATAATATCTTCTTCATTGTCATTGCTTCTTACCGCAACAACTCTTTCTTTATTCCATGCCACAGACATATCATCAGAAAGCACACGACCTGAAATGGTAATCTGATTTTCTTTTGCCGTACGAAGGATATTTCCTGAACAATTGGAATAGATATCCTTAATTTTCATGGAACCTTCACAGTTAATTTCAGAAGGAGAGAACATATTAAGTCGAGTTTTAACTTCTAAAACACTCTTTTCTCCATTAACCGAAACAATCAGATTATCACAATCCTCTTCCCAGCAAATCGTAACAAGATTATTTACGGATAATCCACCTGTAACGATTAAGGAAGAACCATTTGTAAGGTCAATTTCATTCAATCCCGAAATCTTGGTATCTACAACAAGATGGGTACCATTCTGTAAATTAACCTGTGTTGCTGCAGTTCCTTTGACTGCTTTTAACGAAGCGTTTTCATAGGTAAATGTAATACCGTCCTCATTGTACTTTCTAGCCCACACTTTTACATTTGACAGGTCTAATAATTTGCCTCTTGTATCAATACTGCTCTTATATGGCACAATCTTGCCATTAGAAATTGCATATGGCTCTAAGCGGATATTTTCAAATACCGTAAGCGTATTTAATGTAATATCTCCCTGGTATGAAAGTACGATTGGTTCAGAAACCCATCCTTCATTGCTTTCATATCTTCTTCCACTCCGGATTAAAACCTGTGCAGCCTTTGCAGGTAAATCTAATTTTCCTTTCACATCTATATCTGCATTAATATCAATAATATATGTAACAGATGCATTGTTGAGAGCATTGATATAAGCCACTGCATCCTTCCAGTTTGTAAAGGACTTCAGCCATGTTTCACCACTTGCACTGAGTGTAGAAACGTGAATATACTCACCAATAATCTTCAATTCCTTACCGGACTGGTATACAGCATTGTTGCTATTATCTACGCGTCCTTCCCCATTATCTACAGTCCAAGGAAGCACACGAACCGCCTCTACTGGGAATGAGGAAATTTCTGTATTGAATAATACCGTATCTGGTTCTAATGCGATTACATAATCAGCATCATAATCATCATCCCAGTAATCAGGAGTACCATTGTCATTGGAAAGATTAATCCAATCCCAATGATAATCTGTATACTCATTGCCATTCTCATCTACTGCCGGGCTGTTGTCACCAATCTTATCAACATATTCATTGGTTACAAAACCTAATAACTGCTGTTCTTCATCATTTCTTGTAAAGGTTCCCTTAAAGGTTACGGTTGCATCCTCACTTCTACCTACTAATGCAAAACCATAATTACCATAACGGTCACCCACGTTTACATTATTTAATGTACCGGATTCATTGATTAAAATATGAGAATCCTCACTTAAAAACATTTTTCCTGTGTTAGTAAATTTATTACACAGAATTTGGCCTCTCTGATCATTAAACTGGCTATTATTTAAATCTTTTACTGCCACTTCACCAGCTTCGATAAGACCCGCATTTTCCAATGTACCTGCAGTCATGGAGAGTTTTTCTCTTACCAAAATCTGTCCATTATTCTGCAATGTATAATCACCCACTGCATCGCCTGCGTATGCTGTTGTAACAGAAAGTTTATCTGTATATAAACTTCCACCGCCTTCCGGTGCAACTAAAATCTTAGATGCTGCTGAAGAGATTTCTTTTGCATGGAAGTCATTCCATACTTCAACCTGTGCGCCATTGGACATGGTAAGTTTTGTTGCAACTTCAACGTGCCAATATTCGTATAAATTCGTTTTGTTCAGGGAAATATTTTCTGAACATAAACTTCCATTTACCCAAACATCACTATTCGTTGCTGAAAGAATTGGTATATTTGTCCAACCATAAATATCAAGCCCAGCTGTTGAAAGTGTTACTGTTCCAGCATCTAATCCGCCATAAATCTCACCATAACCATTTGCTAAGGTAAGCTGACTGACAGCAAGATACGATTCTTCAACATAACTCTCCGCATTTTCGTCCTCAATATTACAGCCATTCACACGGAAATCAGCGGCCTTAATATAGTTTTTGGACTTCTCATTATCCTCGATGATCCAGTTTCCGCCCTCAACAAAGAAACCTCTTGTTTCAAAAGATGCTCTCATAATATTGCCGCGGTTATCAGCATCATTACCGTACTCATCCATGCACCAGATATTTACGCCGCCCTCTTTTGTTGTAACAAGAACATTATCTAATACAAGCGATCTCTCCACTTCGTTTCCATCTGCATCCACAAATGTATGCTCTTCCCTGATTTCCAAAGCACACTCTCCATTCGTAGACACAAGCTTACCTGCTGTTGCAATACTGCTGTAGATACGCACGCCGCCAAACATACGTATTCCCGCTGATGTACTGATTTTCTTACCATTTAAATCAAGGAATTTCTGATAACGTGTATTATCAAATGAAACCCAATCATCTAATTCCTCATCATGATATCCATATGATTCTGTCTCAAAAATAAGTTCTTCAACAAAATCAGGAACTGTTACATCTGCCGTCAGTTTTGTATCATTAAGAATCTGGAAAATATATCTGCCACTTTCACTATTAAAATCAGCCGGCATATTTTTTACAGCTTCTTCTAATGAAGTATACAGTTCTTCATTCCAGTTTTCTCCTTCGTAAATCACTTTTAATACAGCACCGGCTACTTTTAATGCCGTACCGGAACGCTGGAGAAAACGGTAATTTCCCTCAATCCAGAAAGAATCTGGTGATACCGTTGTATTTGTAGATGTGATAACCGTTTCACCATTTACAAATTCTTCTAATCTTGAATTGTAGTGACGCTCTTCATATCCGTCTTCATCCGTAGTTGTATATTCCCAGCCCTTCAATTTTCTAACCATGATAGGCTGTGCATTTCCCTGACGATCAACCGTTCCAGTAATTTTAATTGTACTGGTCTTTACTTTTTCTGTTGCGCCTGTAAAAGTAGGATTCTCAACATCATCCTCTGCTGCAAGTTTCATCGTTCTTTCTAATTCAAAAGAAGCGCATGCATACGGATCATTTGCATTTTCCCATACTTCTACATTTTTAATTTCCGCGGAACCACCTGCTTTTACGCCAAAGTTCTGACCGGATTTTAAATATAAAGTATTTGTAACATTTACTTTATCAAAGCCAACATTACCTTCGGTTGCATATAAATGCTTCACCGTCATATTTGTAATATATGCTTCCTGCCAATTATTTTCTTCACTGACATTATGTACATATAAGTTATTAATTACATTTGTCTGAGAAGTACTTTCAATATTTACACGACCGTATAAGTCCATATTCATCACTTCATTCACAAATGTAATACCCATATAGGCTTCACTGGTAGCCCAATCAGCCTCTCTACCAATCTTAATATTAGATGTATTGGAAAGGATGCGGATTGCATAACTACCAATCGAATAATTTCCCCACTGATTCAATGCTCTCGGTGCAAGAGTCAGAGTGATACCTTCTTTTTCTGCTAAACTAATATCAGAGAAACTACCTGCTATTTCTACATTTTCGTTGTAAACGGCACCATTGATATGGTCCACCGCTATGGTTGCATTATCGGTAACCTTTAAAGTGTTACCATTGAGATTTAACGAAATATTTGCCCCTACTACCTGACCTTCTTCGTTTTGGAAAGTTCCTGTAAATGATGAGTAGTCCAACACATCCCCTGATACTTCAAGGTCACTTTCATTTACACTGATCACATATCCTGCAGCAGACTCATCTTCTAAAATGAAGTCCTTTACATCCTGAAAGTTTGCAAAGTAATGCCCCATATTATCACGGTCATCACCATCCGGATCCACCCATACAGCAATCTCATCCGGTGATTCTTTGATTACTAAATTATACGTATTGCCATCCGTTTCATCCTCTGTTGCTACTGGTTCCAGGTACCAAAAAGCAGTGCTTGGAACCCATATGCCATAATTGTTAGGATTTACTAATGAACAACTATCCAACGCTTCATCTTCCCCAAGTGTAACCGTTGCAATGGTATCCCCAATTTCATAATCAAGTTGTTCTGAATTCCATCCATTGTCTGTAAATACAGCTTCGGATTTATTTAAAGACAATGCAAGGGAAGCATCTAAATATCCACTAAACTTGAGTGAAGCCGTTCCTAACCAGGTTCTATTTGGAGTTCCGGCAGCATATGAATCATATAACCAAATGTTAAAGCAATTCTCAGCAGTTTCTCTTGTAGCACTAAAGTTAGCTATCTCTAAAGCTCCAAAAGCATACAAACTACTTGTATCAGTTGCTGTCATAGAACCATCAACAGTAAGATCATTTACCCATAAAGAACCATCCAAACTCAATGTTGTTGCTTCCACTGGGACGCCAAAATATACATCCGGATAAAAGTGTGTACTATCATTGCGTTCTGGAAGTGCTATTGTTACATCATCAAATGTTACTCCATCCCCTGCGTACAAACTGCCATCCTGATATACATATTCACTTTGGAAGCCAGCATAAAAATAAGCATCTTCCACATTGTTCATATTTACGCCTGTAAAATAAGCAACAGTAGCATCCGAATCATTTTCTGCCACACTGGCATTTTCCTCTCCGACAATAAAATCTCCCACATTATTTTCTGAGACTGAGAAATTAATATCAAAGTTTCTCCAGTAATATCTTTCCTTGCTGCTTCCTTCAATCAACTGAAGCGAAACATCATCTGCAAGATTCATAGAATATTGTTCATCCTCTGAACCTTGAATACTAATATTTACTTGTACAGTATTTCCATTATCCGCTGTCACATCAATATCCTGTGACAATCCCAGTGTAATATCTGCTCCAGATGTGGAAACAAGATCATTACCTGAAACAGAATAACTTTCTCCTGCGTCTAGTGGATCTAAATTAATGTAACAATATGTTCCGGGCTGTACATTATTATCAATATAATAAATCGCATCAGAAATGGTTTTAAAATAGTATCCTGTATTATTTATATATGCATTTACAACTTCACCATCATCTTTTTGCGTATCACCTTCCGACTTCAAAAGCGGAGCCTCAGGAAGTTCTTCTGTAGTCTCTTCCTCAGTCGTCTCTTCTTCTGTGGTTTCTTCTACAGTTGTCTCTTCCGTAACCGTTTCAGTTACAGTCTCGGTTGTAGTTTCTGTTACAGTTTCGGTTGTAGCTTCGCTGCTTGCAACCTCATCACTGCCACTTTCGTCAGAAGGATCTGTAACATCATCCCCCTCACCGCTTGGTTCAGAAGGTGTTACATCGCTTCCTTCTCCACTTGGCTCAGCAGATGACTCTTCTACCACTTCCGCAGGTGTACTTTCCTCCTCTCCGGAAGATGATGTCGTAATCTCTACTGGATTAACTTCATCTGTATTTTGTTCCACAATTGTACCCTCTGGTACGCTGGATGTGGATGTTGCAGATGCCATTACTGTATTACTCATAAACATCATAACAGCAAGAGCAAATGCCAAAACTCGTCTCATTTTTCTCATAATGAGTCCCCTTTCATAATTTATATTTTTATTCTGCAAATTTCGACACTCATACATCTTCTATTTTATACCCCCCCCGAAAAAAAGTCAATGTATACAATGTCGAAAAACGTGATATTTACGCGGTTTTCCAGCCGTTTCCAATGTGAAAATTTAATCACGTTTTAACTACACATTCAAGCAATAAAAAACACATGATATTTAACTTTTCCTGTTCTTCCTGATTAGTTTTGGACTTTTTTAATCATATTTATAATAATAAATCCAAATATCCATGTATTTTCTAGTATGATTAATAAATTTCTTGCATTTCGGACTATTTTGGCATTATTTTACCCCAAAAGTCCAAAAAGTTGAGTATTCCTGGACTTTATATTGTGTTATACGTAATATAATCCAAATTCCCATTAAAGCGTGCATCATCCATGTCTAATGTGATATATTTTGGGCTATGTAGAATTGACTCTAAAAAAATAGTCCAAATTACTACCGCATTCCTTTTTACTTGAAGCTATAGTTGTCTGAGAACACACCTGCCCAGCAAGTGCTTTTAGTTTTCGAGCATTTCCACCTTTCAGAACTTGAAACACTACAATACCCGCAAAAAGCTAAAACCAAACGATGCCACGCTTCGCGAGCCATCTTATTAGACATAAAAGAGACGTTCCGTCCGGAACGTCTCTTCACATAACAATTTATACTATTCTTTCCACACCGACTATTCTTCAATCGGTGTATAACGTTTGAAAATCTTATCCTTACCACATACATGCTTGGTGCCATCCTGATCAATGATCACATAATCCCCTTCTCCAATAAAGGTTCTTCCACGGCGGTGCATGATATAAGGACATACAACCGTACCATCCGGACGTTGTACTTTAACCAAAAAGTCCGTTACAATCCAGCCTTTAGTAACAACATCTGCAAAAGGTTCAAATCCATCTTCCATATTCTTACCAAGTTCATATTCGTATACATCTGCTACAATAGCGCTTCTCTGACATTTCATAAATTGCACCTCCCCATGTATCACATTGTTTCTTCGATATAATTATAACACTATTCGCATGTGTTGGCTACAATTTTCTGAAAATTTAAAAATTATTTTTACTTTGCACAAACAAAGCGAGTGCATCACTGTCACTCGCTTTACTTACATCTTTTTATTAATAATTCTGCTGTCTAATCTCGAAGTAAGCCTGTGGGTGGTTACATACAGGACAAACCTCTGGCGCACTTGTACCAACTACGATATGACCACAGTTACGACATTCCCACACCTGAACACCGCTCTTTTCAAATACCTGTTTTGTCTCAACGTTGTTGAGTAATGCGCGGTATCTTTCTTCGTGTTCTTTTTCAATTGCTGCTACACCTCTAAACTGTGCTGCTAAATCATGGAACCCTTCTTCGTCAGCTTCTTTTGCCATACGGTCATACATATCTGTCCACTCAAAGTTTTCACCTTCTGCTGCATGGAATAAGTTTTCTTCTGTTGTTCCTAATTCGCCTAATGCTTTGAACCATAATTTTGCATGTTCTTTTTCATTGTCCGCTGTTTTTAAAAACAATGCTGCAATCTGCTCATATCCTGCTTTTTTTGCTACTGAAGCATAATAAGTATATTTATTTCTTGCCTGGGATTCTCCTGCAAATGCTTCCCATAAGTTTTTTTCTGTTTTTGTTCCTGCATACTTGTTTGCCATAATTCAAATCACCTTTCCTTATCAAAATTTTTGAAATTCTCCATAATTAGTATTATACTATTTTTTGCGCTTTATTCCATTCATTTCTTTTAAAATTTTACGCATTTTTTGATGCATTATCCAATACATGCTTTAATAACACGGAGGTTGTCACACTTCCGACACCACCCGGTACTGGAGTAGCTGCTGCCGCAATTTCCTGAATGGATTCGTAATCCACATCTCCGCAAAGTTTACCATCTAAAACATTGATACCGACATCAATGACAACCTGTCCTTCTTTTATATAAGATGCATCTAACATTTTTGCCACGCCTGCACAGGCAAATACAAAATCAGCCTCTTTCACTTCCTTGCAAAGATCCGCTGTCTTGGTATGACAAATAGTCACAGTCGCGTTTTTCTTAAGAAGCATCTGCGATAAAGGTTTTCCTACTACCATACTTCGTCCTACCACAACGGCTTTTTTGCCTGTCAAATCATATTCATAAAAATCCAACATCTCCATAACTGCCTGCGGGGTACATGGTGCATGTCCTTTTCCATCCTGGGCAAATACATGGGCATTGTTTACGCTACCCATACAATCCACGTCTTTTTCAGGTGCGACTAATTCTTTAATCACTTCCTCATTCAAATGCTTTGGAAGAGGACGGAATACCAAAATACCGTGTACTTTTTCATCTTCATTCAATGCTTTAATTCCCTGCTCCAGTTCTTCCTGTGTTACATCCACTGGAAAAACAACGGTTTCCGCTAAAGCACCCACATTTTCAAATTTCTTCATCAGTCCGCGTTCATAGGAAAGATCATCTTCTCTTTCTCCCACACGTACCACTGCCAGTTTTGGCATAATGCCTTTTTCTTTTAATTCTTCCACTAATGCGGTTGCCTGCTCTGCCATTTTCTTGGCAACCGGCAATCCTCTTAATTCCTGCATGCTTCTATTCCTTCCTATCATTTTTCTATATACAGATTCATTTTTTCCAAATGACCTGTTGGTGCCGGAACAATTTTACATCATTCCTCCTGCTATCTTCTCATACACCACATCACAGCGTGCCACGCCATCTGCCACCAAATCCTTCGCCTTTTGATTCATAATCTCTGCTGTTTCACGATTTTTCATAGACTTTGTATTAATGTAAATATTCATAACAGCCCCTTTTAAAGCCGCACTGCAGGCCGCTGCCGCTACTGCCACATCACTGATGGCAAGGCGGGAGCCGATTACTTCTAATTCTTCCAAAACCGGAACCAGTTTACTTACATCTTCCACAATCTTCATTGGTGCATTGGATGCTGTTAGCAACGCCTCCTCCATAATCTTATCGCGGTCCGGCGCATCCTTAGGAATCGAATATGCCTGTGACAACGGGTAAAAAGCATCTGCATCCATTTTGATATCTGCCATTAACTCTTCACGCATTTTTCCCAAAAAAGGAAGTAATTCATCGATACGCTCCTGATACTGGGCATATTTTTTCTTGCCGGTAGTAAGGTTGGCTACCATACTGCAAAGTGCACATCCAATTGCTCCAATTAGTGCACTTGCCCCGCCGCCTCCCGGTACGGGAGCCGCCGTTGATAATTCTTCGAGAAATTTATTCATATTTTCACTCCTATATATGTAGATATTAATTTGCAAAGTAAGTCCAAACGATTTGCCACGCATTTGGAGTTTGGACTGCTTTGCAAATTTTATTAAATTGGAAAGTCAAACAGACTAATCTGATTTGACTCCGGTATATCCCCAAACAAATTAAGCGAGGACATCAATTCGATTACCGTTTTGGATACCTTGGTACGCATGCGGAAATCATCTTTTGATAAAAACGGACCATCCTTTGCCGCTTCTACAATGGCATCCGCCGCTTTTTCCCCAAGACCATCAATACTGCTTAGGGACGGCATCAGTTTACCGTCTATAATCTGGAAATTACGGGAATGTGCCTTAAAAATATCAATCGGCATAAAATCATAACCACGGGCATACATTTCCTGAACCAGTTTCATATCCTTTAATGAGCCCTGTTCCTTAGGTGTCAGACTATCACCTCGTTTTTTGTAGTCCGCCATAACCGCTTCTAAATGCTCTCTCCCCTGACACATCAGTTCATAGGAAAATCCCGATGCACGGATACTGAAAAAGGCCGCATAGAAAGCCAGCGGATAATTAATTTTACAATACGCAATACGCCATGCCATCATAACGTATGCTGCCGCATGGGCTTTCGGGAACATGTACTTGATTTTTTTACAGGACCATATGTACCAATCCGGCACATTGGCCGCTTTCATGGCATCTTCCCATTCCGGTTTTAATCCTTTTCCCTTACGGACACTTTCCATAATAGTAAAAGCAAGCGAACTTTCCACTCCCATTTGAATCAGATATACCATGATATCATCTCGCGTACAGATTGCTGTGGAAATGGTTGCCTTTCCTTCCTGAATCAGTGTCTGGGCATTTCCCAGCCATACGTCCGTACCATGGGAAAGCCCCGAAATCCGGACCAAATCCGAAAAAGCAGTCGGCCCTGCATCAATTAACATCTGCATCGCAAATTCCGTACCAAATTCCGGGATGCCCAAACAGCCCAGCTTCGTTCCACCAATCTGATCCGGTGTTATGCCCAAAGCATCCGTATTCTGAAACAAAGACATAACGCCTTTATCATCCAACGGAATCGTAACCGGGTCCAAGCCCGTCAAATCCTGCAGCATACGAATCATGGTCGGATCGTCGTGTCCGAGAATATCAAGTTTTAGCAGGTTGTGGTCAATGGAATGGTAATCGTAATGCGTCGTTATCGTATCTGTTGTCATATCGTTTGCCGGATGCTGAACCGGTGTAAAGGAATTGATATCCTCTCCCACCGGAAGAACGACAATTCCTCCCGGATGCTGCCCGGTACTTCTACGGATACCCGTACAGCCGCCTACAATACGATTAATCTCACAGCCACGTTTCTTGATTCCTCTTTCTTCATAATAATTTTTAATATAGCCATAAGCAGTTTTATCTGCCAAAGTACCAATCGTACCGGCACGAAAAGTCTGTCCATAACCAAAAATAACCTCTGTATATTTGTGTGCCTTACTCTGGTATTCACCGGAAAAGTTAAGGTCAATATCCGGCTCCTTATCTCCTTTAAATCCAAGGAATGTTTCAAACGGAATATCAAAGCCGTCTTTAACCAAAGGTTCGCCACACACCGGACAATCCTTATCCGGCATATCCACTCCGGCACGTCCTGAATAGGCTTTTACCTCATCCGAATAAAAATCATTGTAATGGCATTTTTTACAATAATAATGCGGGCTGAGCGGATTTACCTCGGTAATACCTGACATGGTTGCCACAAAGGAAGACCCAACCGAACCACGTGAGCCAACTAGGTAACCGTCCTCTACTGATTTCCACACCAGCTTCTGCGCGATAATATACATAACGGCAAAACCATTGCTGATAATGGAATTAAGTTCCCTCTTTAGTCTCGCTTCTACAATCTCCGGCAGTGGATCACCGTACATTTCACGGGCTTTATTATAACAAATATCTGTAAGCGTCTTATCACTATCTTCAATGACTGGTGCACACTTATCCGGCCGCACAGGAGAGATGGTCTCAATCATATTGGCAATTTTATTGGTATTGGTAATTACGACTTCCTGTGCTTTTTCACTTCCAAGATACATAAATTCCTGGAGCATTTCTTCTGTCGTACGCAAATAAAGTGGTGCCTGATCGTCTGCATCCTTAAATCCCTTACCAGCCATAATGATACGGCGGTATACCTCATCCTCCGGATCCAAGAAATGTACATCACAGGTAGCCACAACCGGCTTATTAAACTGCTCACCCAATTTACAGATATAGCGGTTGATATTTTCAATATCTTCAATAGAGTTGACATTACGAACTCTGTCCGACTCAATCATAAATTGGTTATTGCCGGTCGGCTGTATTTCTAAATAATCATAAAACTCCACAATCCGGGCAATCTCTGCATCAGAACGCTCTGAAATGATTGCCTGATACAATTCACCCGCTTCGCAGGCACTTCCCAAAATAATGCCTTCTCTGTATTTCATAAAGACACTCTTTGGAATCTTAGGCTGTTTAAAATAGTAATCTAAATGCGACAATGAAACTAAAGTATACAAGTTTACACGACCCGTATTATTTTTTGCCAGCATAATAGCATGGTAGGAACGAAGCTTCTTGGTTACTTCCGGGCTATCTTCTCCCAAACGGTTCATATCCGCAAGGGTATCAATTCCTTTTTCCCTTACCATATCCAATAATTTGATAAAAATTTCTGCAGTTGCCTGTGCATCATCCACCGCCCGGTGGTGATTTTCCAACGAAACCTTTAAGGTCTTAGCTACCGCATCCAAAGTATGTTTTGCCTGTTCTGTTAAAAGCGCTCTCGATACTCCAAGGGTGTCAATACAGGTAAAATCAAACGACAACTGCTGCCGCCTTGCGTTTTCTTCAATAAAGGACATATCAAAAGTAGCGTTGTGCGCCACCAGTACTGCTCCTTCACAAAAGGCCAAAAATCTTGGCAGCACCTCTTCTATTACATCCGCATCCATAACCTGATCGTCCGTAATGGAAGTGAGTTTTACAATCTCATATGGAATCGGACACTGTGGATTGACAAACTCAGAAAAATGGTCCACAATCTCGCCATTTACTACCTTTACACCGCCAATCTCAATGATTTTATTATTGACACAGGAAAAACCAGTGGTCTCGATATCGAATACCACGTAAGTATTGTTTAAATCCTGTCCTTTTACATTGGTTACGATTTCTTTTAAGTCGTCTACAATGTAAGCCTCCACACCATAGATGACCTTGAAAAAGTCATTGCGGTCGGGATTTTCATCTCCTGCCTCCTGACGTTTCTTTTTCTCTTCTTTCCAAAGATCTTCCCATACATGGTTCGCATCTGGGAAAGACTGCGTTACACCATGATCCGTAATAGCAATAGCCGGATGTCCCCACTTATAAGCACGTTTTACGATGTCCTTTGCCTCAGAAACACCGTCCATATCGCTCATTTTGGTATGACAGTGCAGTTCGACACGCTTCTGTACACTGTAATCCATACGGCTGGTGGTAAAATCTTTTATTTTCATAATACCCACGATGGAACCGATGGTCAGTTCGCCATCGAATTTGTCCACCATGGCATTTCCTTTTAACTTAATAAATGCACCTTTCCCAAGCACACCGGAAATCTCGTCCACCTGATCGTTACGAAGGAAAATCTTTACGGTCATAGTGTCAGTAAAGTCCGTAATATCAAAGAAATAGATGGTTTTTTCGTTACGGATTTCACGTTTATCCACTGCAATGATTTTACCACGGATAACCACTTCACCAATTTCTCCAATTACATCTTCAATCGGAATGGCATCTTCTTCAAAATCACGACCATATAATACATCCGGATTATCCGAACGTTTGAGAGAACGTTTGCTTTCCTCTTTTCTATCCCCGTCAGAAGCTTTTCCTTTTTTGTCCTTGGTATCTGCTGGCTTCGTAGAAGGTGCTGTGCCTGTTTTTCCTACACCGCCTGCCTGCGTTCCATTCTGTGCTGCACCGATATCCCAAGGCACATCTTCTGCCGTAGTTCCGGGATTTGGTGTGCCATCCATGCCACCCCCGGTCATACCGTCTTCGGGTCCATTTAATACAACGCCATCTTTTCGGTAAATACCTGCTCTGCGGGCAATCTCCGCTACTTCTCTTTGAAGGCGAATCTCGTCTTCTTCCTTATGCGCACCTTCCGCTACTTCCTTATAGGACATATGTATCTTGCATGAAAGACCACAGCGCTCTACAATGATTTTTTCTAAAATAGAATATAGTTCCGCTTCGGACTCTCTTACCGGCACACGGTCTTCTAAAATCAGTTCCAAAGTATCTTCTCCGGCATTAAAATCTGCCTTTCGAAGCGCAGTATGCAGGATATGGCTGTACCCTGCAATTTCTGTCATAATACTATCCTTATAAGTATCCAATAAGGTTTTTACAGTATACTGGGCGGACAACAAAAACTTTTCCTGAATCTTAATAGTCATGTTTACCTTCGGAAAAAGCTGGTTCTTAATTTCTTTTTCCACATCGTAAACAGCCTGCTTCGGGAGCAGATGATCGGAACGTAAATAAATGCGCAGGAAATCCTTCTGTTTATTGGTGGATACCCTTTCCACTAATACATCCGAAAAAAGAGTGTCCAATGTCTTATTCAATTTACATGTGGGAAATACCTGTGCAAAATTTTTCTCCATTGTAAAATGATTATTCCTTCCAGTTAAGTAATTCTTCACGAAGGGTGGAAAGCAGTTCACTTTCCGGCACTTTTTTTATAATTTCACCCTTCTTAATCAGCAGACCTTCCCCGATACCACCGGCAATTCCAATATCTGCTTCCTTGGCTTCACCAGGGCCGTTTACAGCACATCCCATAACTGCCACTTTTATATCCAGCGGAATATCCGCCACCATGTTTTCTACCTGATTTGCAAGACCAATCAGATCAATCTTGGTTCTTCCGCAGGTTGGACAGCTGACTACTTCAATACCGCCCTTACGGAGTCCCAATGTCTTTAAAATCAGTTTTGCTGACTTGATTTCTTCTACCGGATCGCCTGTCAAAGATACGCGGATGGTATCGCCGATACCTTCATGTAAAATAATTCCCAGTCCAATAGAGGATTTGATATTGCCGCTAAGTACCGTACCCGACTCTGTAATACCCACATGAAGCGGATATGGAGTCAATCCGGCCAATTTCTGATGAGCTTCCACGCACATCAATACATCCGAAGACTTAATGCTGATGACGATATTGTCATAGCCACATTCTTCAATCATCTTTACTTTATCCAATGCACTTTCCACAATTCCCTGTGCAGTAACACCATTATATTTTTCAACCAGTTCTTTTTCCAACGAACCGCTGTTTACCCCTACACGAATTGGGATGTTTTTCTCTTTCGCCACTTTTACAACAGCCTCTAATTTTTCTCTACCACCAATATTACCCGGATTAATGCGAATCTTATCCGCACCATTTTCCATAGCGGCAATCGCCATCTTATAGTCAAAATGAATATCCGCAACCAGCGGGATATGAATACGCTTTTTGATCTCACCTAGTGCCTTTGCTGCCGTTTCGTTTGGCACCGTGCAACGGATGATCTCACAGCCTGCTGCCTCTAAGCGCAGAATCTGCTCAACACATGCTTCCACATCTTCTGTCGGTACATTTGTCATGGACTGAATGAGGATGGGATTGCCCCCGCCGATCACTCTGTCACCTATCTGAATTACCTTTGTATTATCTCGATACATAATATGCCTCTTTTCTGTGAAAATTTGTATCTGTTTTTTCATAACATAGATAAAAATATTATATCCATGCATCCATAAAAAAGCAATGCAAGAACTCTCTTTCTCACATTGCTTTTATTACAAAAATAGCAGCGCCTTCACTCATTTATTATACACCTTCATAATGAGTCCACATACGGATAATTTTTACAACACCTTTATATTTTATATCATTCTCCTCAAATTCTTCCTCATATACCTGATAAACAAGACGATGCTGAATATTAATCCTTCTTGACAATATCCCCTCTAATTTTCCAACTAATTTTTCATATCTCGGTGGATTCTGATAGGGATCATTCTTAATAAGGTCAACCAATAGTTTTGCTTTTGCTGAAATACCGCATTGCTTTAAATTATCCAAATCCTTTACTGCCTGCTTCGTAAAAACAATTTTATACATTACCATTCCACCATTTCTTCTGAAATGCAATCATCCAGTGATTCTTTCGCTCCTTCTAAAATAGATTTAGTCATTCCCGGAATAGAATCAAGATATAACGTTTCCTGTATTGCACTCCAATCTTCTTCTGATATAAGTACTGCATTTGCCTTTTTACCCACAATCAAAGCAGGCTCATGGAACCTATTTACAGACTCTACCAGATTATAAAGATCCTTTCTCGCGTTTGTAATATTAATCGTCGACATAATAATCTCCTTTTTATTTCTTTATTATATAGTTATCCTCTCAAGCAAATCTTTTATTTATTCTATGTCAACTTTATTTTAGCGTACGTTTTTGCGTACGTCAATGCATTTTCATAAAACTACTTTTTTCCACATGAAAATTCATATTTCTTTACTATTCCATTCTTGGCATCCTCATACAAAACTGTAATTTTCCCCTCTGTCTTTTCCAATTCTTCCAGCGGAATTGATAACAGAATATCCTCTGAAACTTTCCATACTGCGCCATCCTGAAGTAATAATTTTCTCCCCATCTGGTCATATATTGTCACATTCAGTTCTTGACATTTCTCTGCGCTCCTTCCTGCCCAATCCTTTGACAAAAATTCCACTTTGCTTTCTTCCGCAAAAACAGAAATGGTCATAATACGCAAAACGCCAAACACAACGAGAATATATAAAATTACCCGCTTTCCACTCCCGCAAAACACTTCTTTTTTCACTTCATAAATGGTAAATCTTCGCCGCATACACAATAGCAAGAAAACAAGTAACGCTATTAAGAAACCAAGCATTGTTGGTTGTTGTTTCCGTTCAGCATATAACCATGCACAAGTTAAAGCAATACCTACACATGCACATTTCCCAAGCTGCATCGTTACTTTTCCAAAAATATTTTTTATCCGTTCTTGTCCGCCAATCTGTTTAATATGTGCCAGCATATATAACACCTCATCCATGGACTGCGGGCGTTTGCCCGGATCTGTCTGCGTGCATCTTGCTATCACTGCGCTCATCCCCTCTGAAACCGCCGGGTTAGCCTCTTTGATACTCAGTTTTCCCCAACGTCTGTATATCTTTTTCTTACCTGCCAGCAGATAATATAAAGTCATTCCATAAGCATAAATGTCGCTGCGCACATCGGGTTTTAAATCTTCTTTCTCGCCATTGAGGGGCTTTCCCCCGACATCTTTTTGTTTTGTACGATTATCGCCCCACTGTTCCTTTGGTGCAAAAAAACGGGTTCCGCTGATTCTCTGCTTTTTCCCAGAATGGCATATGTACACACTTCCCATATCCACCAGCCGTATTTCTCCCTGCGGAGTCAGCATAATATTCTCCGGTTTGCAGTCCATATATAAAATCTGTGGAGACATCTGATGTAGATAACGCAGTGCCTTTGCAATCTCCACTGCCCAAGGCAATACCTCTTTTTCTGTTAATTTCTGCCGTTGCATCTTTCCTTTTAAAGTAATGCCTTCCACATAATCCATGACAAGATACACCTTATTCTGTTCATATATCACATCCACGATGCGTGGAAACAAATTACAAGATATGGTTTTTAGCAGGTCAAGCTCCGACGTCTGTTCCATATAGTATTGCTTTTCTATGTTCTGCTCAGTAATTTTCATCTCACTGTTTTTGCCAAAATCAGTTCCTGTACCAATATTCAGTTCCTTGACCGCCCATTCCTTATGTAATTTCTGATCCCAACACAAGAATACGCTTCCATTACCACCTTTTCCCAAAGCCTTCTTGCATACATATCTTCCACCAATTATTTTTTCTTCCATATTCTCTCTTTCTGCTTCTCTCCGAAAGATTTCTTTAACTGTCTTCCCGATGACAGCTATTTTCCTACATCTCCCCAAGTCCCATCACCGAAACACCATACACACCGCGGTGGCGTTATCCCGTTCTCCTAACCGTTTTGCCATGCTTACTTTACCACTAAGCCAGATTCCCAATTCATCTTCGCTCATGTTCTTTTTTCTCAACTCTTTTATTGTATCTTTATCCGTCAGTTTTTCCTCTATTCTTTGATAAAAACCATCACTAGCAAGCAGAATGCTATTCCCCTTTCGGACTGAAATCCGCTTCCATTCCACTTTCAACTCCCTGCCTGCGCCAACCGCCTGCTTTAATGCTCCGTTCTTTGTCCGCTGAATGGATGTCCGCCTTTTTAATCTGCTTTTTCCTATAAAAACCGCACTATCGCCTACATGCAGGATATAGCCTTTTCCATTACACAAAAAAAACATGCTGATTGTGGTCCCCAGACGTATTCCTTTTTCTTTGCCATATACCTGTAACAGTTTATGACATTGAGCAATTTTCCTAAGAAAAGCATTTCGCCATTTTTTCATATTTGTAGTGCGCTTTGCTTCCAGCAGCCGCATCATTTCTTTTCCCATGCAGTCTGCCACAAAACTGCTGGCATTTTCTCCCTCCTGCAAGCCTCCGATTCCATCGCACACCACCGCCAGAAGATAGTCCTTCCCCTCCTTTGTCGCATGCTTAAACACAAGCGCATCTTCATTCTGTGCCCTGCCGTTTTTCTCCCATATGAAATTACAAATACACTCCATAAAGTCCCCTTTCTCAATATATTCACTTCTGCTTATTTGGAAAAATTCGACCGAATGGTCTTAGATTATACGTATGTAAAATTGACTAAAAATCACTTGGTGTATATCTTACTGTCAAGATGATAATCCGTTTTTCACGCTCGCTGACACAATATACTATTGTATATTTCTTTACAAATAATTGACAATATCCTTTATCTGCATATCGTCCTATTTTCCGTTCTGCCCCTCGATACGGCATAATATATAAACCATTTACAGCATCCTCCATATCCGATAACAACCGCTTGGCAGTTTCAGGTTCCATGAGTTCCTCTATCATATATTTATATATTTTGTCCATATCTTCGATTGCTCTTGGGGTAAGCATTACTTTATAATCACTCATTATACTTCCTCCTTAATGAAGCAAAAACTTCTTTTGCATCTACCAACTCTGCTCCATTCGCAATCTCATTTTCAGATTCTTCAATAGCTTTATCTATTAAAATCGTATTTACCAACTTGTCATACACTTCAATGCCCATCACTACCAGATCCCCATATCCGTTTTTCGTCACAAAGATTGGCTCCTGCTTTGCATGACATCTTTCTGATATCTCATTTGTATTTCTAAGTTCTTTAATTGGAATAATCTGTGGCATAATATACACCTCCCTGATTGCACAAATATAGCATAATCATGTCCAATTTACAATTAAAAACAATTGCCTCATACCATCTTTGTGAATAATAGTGAATTTGAGTATGCAAATTTAGATATATTTTCTAGTGTTTTCATCTTGTCTTTTATGATATCAAGGTATATAATAATATCATAGAATAAATATAGCGATAAAAATACACACTGCAATATATGAAAGAGGTGATTAACATCTTCTTCTTTTTCTTCGATGAAGAAACTGGTACTACTGTTCAGGTGCCGGTAGAAAATGTAGAAGATTATGATGAACAGAATTTAGAATTTTTCTATGATGAAACAGTACGCAAAGTATGGCATAAGCAGGAAGAAGAATGGTATTTTTCCATTATTGATGTATGCCAAGTGTTGACGGAAAGTCTTGATGCTACTGCTTATTGGCGTAAGTTAAAACAGCGTTTAAAAACGGAAGGAAATGAAACCGTGACATTTTGTCACGGTTTAAAAAAATCAAATTAAAAGCATCCGATGGCAAAATGCGTCTAACCGACTGTGCTAATACCGAACAACTATTACGCATCATTCAGTCCATCCCTTCAAAAAAGGCAGAACCATTTAAACAGTGGCTTGCTCTGGTTGGAAAAGAACGGTTGGATGAAATAGCCCTTAACCAACTCGCAGAAGTATCTGCAACCGCAATATCCCAAGTCAAAAATCCGCATGGGTATTCCCAAACAGAAAAAACTGTTACTGAAGGCGGAACTATTGCCGGAAATGCACGCAAAGAATTGGAATCACATATTGGGCATAGTGTTATTTCACCACTAAATGCAACTGCACCCCAATTATTGGATGATTTTGATAAAATAGATAAAAAAAATGGCTAGCATATAATTTAATTACCGAAAATGCCTTGGTGATGACCTCACCAAGGCATTCTCACTCCAAAACCCTACGGATCGCCAAAATTTCCCTCTCCGTCTTATCCCTATACCTACGTCCATCAAACATCTCATAACTCATAGGCTTCCATTCAGACATCTTTTCATGCAGAAAAAATTTGTAATAATCCTCCGCAATATCTGCTCTTTTTTCTACCGGCTGACGCTCCCATATCTCCCACTTAAGAGCAGCCAATGCATCCCTTAACACTTCCACTCCCTGTGCTTCCTCCAATGTACTAACATCCATCTCTTTTCCAACATTAACAAAAAAATGTTTTCCCCTCTGCTCTATGGCAATGGGAAGGATCGGCACATTACATTCTATGGCAGCCTGCACTGCTCCTGGGAAAATTTTCATCAGCGGAAGGCTTTCTGTCAGATTCCATATACCTTCCGGAAAAATAATGACCGGTATTCCCTGACGTAAAGCCTTCTTCATATAAGCAGAACTGATTTTTCTATCCTCTTTATCATTAGTGTCCACATATATGACTCCATTTGCTCTTAGAAAATAATCATCCACCGTTCCATACATCAGTTCCCAATCCCCGGCAAAGGGATACGCAAAAATATCACATGCTTCTACCAGCATTTCATAATCCAGTTTCCCTATATGCGTACATGCAAAAATAACCGGTTCATCCTTTTTCCATCCCGTATCTTCGCTGATAATTTCATATGTAAGACCGGATAAAATGCTTTTAATATGAAGAATCTTTATCATTAATGGATGAATCCATCGTCTGACAGCCACACCTTTTATCCTTTTATCTAAATCTACTGCCGCTTTCTTATTTTGTTTGTACTTTTGTATTTTCCTTCGTATATAACGATTACATATCGTATCTTTGTCTGTTAAGATCATGATTCGCCCGTAAAAAATATTTCTCTAGTCTATAACTACCCTTTTCTTATTTCTTCCTCTAAGGCACGATAATCTATCTTGCCTATTTTTGTCATTGGATAAGATTGAACAAACTCATACTTTTCTGGCTGGAATCGTTCAGACATTTTACTTATACAAAACTTACGTAATTCCTGTTCCGCAATAGTTGTATTTGTTTCTTTATCCTTTAACTTAATATATGCTTTTGCGACCTGATTCTTCGATTTATGAGAAATAGGAATAACTGCACAATTTTCTACCAGTGGATGTGTCAAAATAACCTTTTCAATATCGGCAGAAAATACTTTCTTGCATTCTCCATTTGCCATATATAAGAAATAACGTTTTAGTCTGCCAGTAATGAAAATAAATCCCTCTTCGGAAACATAACCCAAATCTCCAGAATGTAGCCATTTTCGACCATCTCCATGAACTCGTACCATCTCATTTTCACAATTTACATAACCATTCATCAGCGACGGCGTAAATATACAAATTTCTCCCTCTTCTCCGTAACTCAGTTCTTCGCCACTTTCTAAATCAAATGCAGTAATTATATTTTTACAGAACGGTATTCCAACACTTCCTAAACAGTGTGCTTTCTTAAAATTGATAGATACACCAGCACCGACTTCGGTCAATCCATATCCATTCATAAGCGGATACTCTGATCCCTGCTTGGCAAAATATTCATTGACCTTTTCTTCAAGATGAATTGGCAATTTATCACCGCCGCTGGCAGGCTCCATTAAAAAAGATAAATCCATATCTATGCCATCCTCTGCAAGCTGTGTCCACATAGCAGGCCCAGAAAGAACGTGATTTGGCTTGTATTTTTTCAAAATATCACTAAGTCTATCTGCCATTGGAATACGCACAATCAACTTTAGTCCAGCCATCAAAGGTAAATGAAGCGAAGGCCCAATCCCATAGGCAATAAACAATGGGAAAAATTGTAACCAAGTTTGATTACGTCCAAGACCTGTATTGCACAAAATATACTGATACGCAGTTGAAATCAATGCGTAGCTGCTCAACATTACTCCTTTTGATCCCCCAGTTGTACCGCCCGTGTAAGTAATAACAGCTACATCTTTAGCGTTACCAACAGAATCACTTTGTGTGGTGTTTGACACGAATTCTTTCCATCTAATAAAACGATAATTGTTAGGTAATTCCTTTGGTTTCATACCTTTTAAATGTCTGGCTGCCAAACGCATAGTAAATCCCATTGATTCCGTTATGTTTATGACCACGACCTTTTCCACAGAAATGCAGTCCAAAATGGACACTATCTTTTCTTGGAAATTATCCAGGGTTACCAATAGTTTCGAATTGGTATCATTGATGTATTTAACCAAATCTTCCGGATCCGAAAGACCACTTACCATATTTGCTATAGCACCTATTTTGTTTATGCCATACAAAAGATATATGGTTTCAGGAGAATTTAATGCACACACAGTTACAACATCTCCCTTTTTAACACCATATTGTGTTAACGAAGCAGCAACTTTATCAATATTATGAAGTAAATTTTCATAGGATATTTTGTTTCCATAATATTCTAATGCAATATTTTTAAGATTATCTTGATTGCAGTTTTTCAAACTCTCATAAAGAGTTTCATTTGGTATATCTGCATTAATCGCTTCCTCCGAATAATATTTCAACCACGGCTTATCTATGGACGGATACCCCGTTAAAGTTACTTTATTCTCTTCCATCTCTATATCCTCCTCTTATCTTTTGAAATTATAACTTTTCTCAATCGTGATCGAAGTTTTTAATCTAATCCGCATATTCTATATTCAAATCAGTATAAAAATAATATATTTCCACATAATTTTTAGAAAGTTCAGTTTTAGTCATCTTTAGGGTAATTATATTTCTTCCTCTGTGTTAATGTCAAGAAAACTTACCCATCTTTATGGTAAAACCATCAAGGGAGAATGCCGTGAAAATTTACAATTATGATGGAAAATCAAATATTGTTGGACGAAAAATATATGAACTTCGTAAGCAGCAAAAAATGTCACAAGAAGAATTAGCCGCAAAAATGCAACTACGAAATATAGAAATATCTCAGAAAGTAATCAGTAGAATTGAAAAACAAGAGCGTTTTGTCACTGACTATGAATTACTTGTTTTCTCAGAAGTATTAGGTGTAAACATATACGATCTTCTTGAACCATAAAAAGACCATTTCCGTATCATCACGAAAATGGTCTTTTTTTATATTCAAATTATATAAAGTTAGATATATTTTTCTATTCACAACTTGTCTTTTATGATATTAAAGTATATAAT